>JAYVPE010000637.1:0-12897 GCA_043757575.1 Pirellula sp. | reverse complement strand
AGCCATCGACGAAGTACGGGAACAAGTGAATCGACAGCGAAGCAAGTTGATTGAATCTAGCTTTTTAGGGAGCGCTGGGCATTTTATCGAGCCAGCCGTAAAACCCTTGGGTTGGGATTGGAAGATTGGCGTAGCAGTCATTGCATCCTTTCCAGCGCGTGAAGTGATCATTGCGACATTGGGCACGATATACTCCCTCGGTTCCGAACAAGATGAAGAAAGTCAGGGCCTTCAGGAACAGATGCAACTGGCTGAGTGGCCGGACGGCAAGCCGGTGTTTAATTTGGCAACGGCGCTTTCGATTATGGTGTTCTTTGCATTGTGCGCGCAGTGTTCTGCCACGTTGATGACGATTCGTAGGGAAACAAATTCGTGGCGTTGGCCTATTTTTTCGTTCGCATACATGACCACCCTGGCATATATTGGGGCTTGGTTAACTTATCAATGCTTCCGTTATTGGAGCTAAAAAGCATGAACCCACAAACCGTTATTGCAATGCTAGTAGTCGCCATCTGCGCTGTTTTCGTTCTGCGATCATGGTTCTCTTTTTGGGTAGGCCTTGTTCGCAAACCTGACCCAACCAAGATCTCTCAGTCGAGTTGCAGCGGCTGCGTAAACGGTTGTCAAAAAGCCAGCAATGGGCCTCGACTCGTTGAGCTAAAGCGCGAGGGACCATGATGAATTGCATGCCTTCCACATCGGTAAATTGAATTCTACCTCTTGGCCTCGAGTGCCTTTGCCTTTTCTAGATAGGCTTTGGGGACGGGATCGCCGGGGGAGAGCCTCACTGCGTCATTCATGCTGACGATTCCGACCTCCAACTGCCCTTGTTTTTGGTAAGCAAGACCGAGGGCCAAGTGTGCTTGTGCAAGTCGAGCATTGGATTGGATTGCAAGTCGGTAGGATTGAATAGCTTGATCCATTTCACCATCGCGTTCCGCGGAAAGTCCGAGTGCAAAATGGGCTTCTGCATAATCAGGCTTCAGTCGAACAGCCGTTTCTCGTTCTCGGCGGGCGGCAGCAAATTGCTGCGTAGATTCCAATGCATTGCTGAGTGCATAGTGCCCCATGGGATCATCGGGAAATAGCCTTACAATTTCTTGAAATGTGGTTAAGGCCAATGGAGCTTGTCCGGACGCCATGAAGACCGTCGCTAAGTTGAGTCTTGGTCGCACCAATTCCGGTCGTTGCTTAATAAGTGCCGCGTAAGCTTCCGCAGCTTTCTGGAGATCGCCTTCTGAAGCCATGGAGTCCGCTTGAATCGCCGCAAAGCGAACTGCAACTTCGCGTTCGTTAACCGACTCCAAGATAGAATCAGCCATCGTCTCATAGTTTTGAACTGACAGAATCGCCATTTGCTCTTCCTGTCCCAGCATCTGATTGGCTCCGAGCATTAATCTAGCCCGCGTTAATTCCACGATCACTTCACGATTCTTGGGTGCAATTTTCTTGGCGTTCTCAAGCAGTGAGGTGGCGGCTTTCCAGTCGTCGCGTGCCGCAGCAATGCGCGCCATACCGACAAGTGGTTGAGGCTGATTCTTATCTATCTCTGAAGCCGTTTTGTAAGACAATTCTGCCTCTTCGGTCCGGTTAAGGCGCAAGAGAGTATTGCCACGGCGCATCCAAAGAGGGGCGTATTGCAATGAAATTTCCTTTGCGATGTCATACTTCGCTAACGCCTTTGTGGGTTCCTGTCGATCAAGCAGAGTGGCAGCGAGGTAGGGCCAACGTAACTCCCTGGAATTAAGTTTTGCGGCACGCTCGAAACAAATCAGTGCCTCGGAGTTCCATGAGTGGGCCATCAGGACTTCACCATATTTGCCCCATGCGTCGCCAGAGCGGGGATTTTGCTCCACTGTTTTTTGCATCTGTGCTGTCGCGATTGCAACGTGACTGTTCGCGGTTGTGAGATCAGGTTTCGGAATCGCTGGAATGGAATCCATTGCAATCAAGCCAAACCAAACGACTGTCACAGCAACTATGAGCAATAACGCAAACACACCAAACAAACGAATTGAGCCTCGCGGCGTCCTTTTTAAGTGTTCAGCCGTATGGGACTGCATATTGCTCATCGTGCATCTCCACCGAGGATGCGTCCACTACCTCGCTTCAGAGTAATGGATTGATTGATGGCTCCCCCCGGGAACTCCTCCACCTCCATTGAACCGTCTGGCCAAAAGACGCGAATCGCGTCGTAACGAGATGCATTGCCTAGTCCAAAATGGACACGTAAATCGTTGCAGCCTAGATAACCAGTGGACGGATTGAGCTCACGCATTATCGAGCGATTGCCAACTTGCACTTGAATCTGTGCGCCAATTGCAGCTCGTTTCAAAATAGGGTCCACGGCAGAAAGGATGAGCCAGCCGCCAAGTTTCGGAAAGTCATTTCGATACAGTCTCGCAGGTCCCGCACAGTTGGTGACCAACAAATCAACATCACCGTCGTTGTCAATATCACCACTGACGAGGCTCCGAGATACTTCTATCCGCTCCGTAAAGTCGCTGCCACCTAGTCGCCGTTGAGATTCAAACCCTCCTTTACCATTATTAAGATAGAATTCATTGCGCTGTGCGTAATCTCTCCAGAATTCGTTGACGTCACGAGATTCCGTTCGATGCCCTCGGTTTACTCCTCCGTTTGCAATGGCGAGATCGACATCGCCGTCGTGATCAAAATCTGCGGAAGCGACACCAAACCCAGTAAACGGAAGACTTGAGACCGCGAGTCCTGCTGAGACTGTCTTGTCACTGAATTGTCCGACTTGGGTTCCTTGAAAAAGCATGTTGTATTCGCCTGCCAAGGCGGTTACAAACAAGTCGCTCACGCCGTCATTGTTAAAATCATCTGAGACTACACCCATGTTTGCGTGAGCCTCTCCAAATCGATTCAAAGCTACGCCTCGCAGAACTGCCTCGTTGCTAAAAGCATGGCCATCATGTTGTATCCACAGGAAATTTTCTTCGCCGTCATTGGCTACAAAGATGTCAGGCCGTCCATCACCGTCGAAGTCTCGGCACAATAGACCGAGTCCTTTGCCGACGCGACGAGCGATCCCGCTAGCAATGGTCACATCCTCGAAGGTCGAGCGAGCAAATTCGCTAGCTGGCATTCCGAGATTTCGATAAAGGCGGCCTACAGTTCCCTTGGGTGATTCAGGGCCGCAATAGTCGCGGCGTCCCGATCCTCCTTCGCAAACACTTCCGGGAAAGTAGTCTACATAGTTCGCCACAAAGAGATCGAGCCAGCCATCGCGATCGTAGTCGAAAAAACTGGCTGCCGTTCCCCACTGAGGATTAGCGATACCGGCTTGATCGGTAATATCGTCGAATCGTCCGTCACCGCGATTCTGGAAAAGCCGGTCGTCGCCATAGCGGGTCAAATAGAGATCTAGATCGCCATCATTGTCGATATCGCCAACAGCCACTCCCATTCCGTAACCTCCCGTAGCGATCCCAGACCATTCGGTAACGTCGGTGAACTTACCATTTGCTTCCTGACGAAAAAGCTTGTCGCCTGTTGATTTCCCCTCCAACGAACGTTGTACCCCGCTGATGAGCAGCAAATCGAGGTCATTGTCGCCATCGAAATCGAAAAGAGCTGCACCTGACCCCATGATTTGAGGCATTGGATAGCTTCCCAATTCCCCAGGATCATGCTCAAAGTGGATATCCGATGCAGTTGTGATCTCGACCAAGCACGGTTGCTTGAACGGATCAGCCTGTTCGGACGCAATTCGACTGTCAGTCTGGATTTTGCCTGCACATCCAGTCAATAAAAGAAGGCCAAGCAAAAATCTTCTAGGGGCGTACATGTGGAATCTTAGTGTGGAAAGTAAGCTGCGATTCAACTAGGCCTAGAGTCAAATCCAGGTTAGCATCGTGCGGAAAACAAGTGTCGCCTTTCGCTCGGCGAAAGTCGCGTTTTCCCATTCTTTCGCGGAGCGAAAGGCGACAATAAAAGATCGCACGATGCTTAACGTGTGAAAGCACACGTTGACTAGCATATCGTACCAACGACAGAAACAGTTTCCAATCCAAAAAATCGAGTTGCTATCGATGAAAACCTTAGGTAATTCTATGTTCCAGTCCACTCGCACTCGGAAGTTATTGCTGGTTTCCGTTCTAATCGCGGCTTGCATTGTTGTGGTGATTCAGTTTTTCAGACCATCTAGTACTTCGGATAGCAGCTTTTTGCTTGCGGATGCTCGTAGGGCTGTGAGTCAAGGCGATTTCCACAAAGCTGGGGCTGCACTCGATCGCCTATTGTCTATCCATCCGGAGCATGCCCAGGCTTTGTTGGAACGCAGCAAATTGTGGATCCTCATCGGTGACCGCGAAAGTGCTATTGCGGATTTGCGTGAGATTGGTCGTTCAACCGGCCCCAATCGAATGGACAAGGTGCTCAGCGAAGCTCGCTACTTAGAAGGCACACTTCAGTTGGAACTAGGTCGGGCGCAAGACGCGGAAAAGTGTTTTCTGGAAGCTTGGAAACTAAGCATGGGAAACCTACAACCCCTTGAACACGTCCTGCGTCTATACACACTGCAAATGCGTCGAGTGGAAATCCTCAAGGTGTTGGATCAAATTGAGAAGCGGCGTCCATTGATACTAGAAGAAATGGTGCTCCGGATCGATGCAGGCGGCCCTATTATCGATGAAATGGATGCTATTGCAAATTTGAGAAAATTCGTAGCCGCCGATCATGAGGATGAGTGGAGTTTGATTGCACTGCTTCGCTACTATGTTGACGGCGATCGCACGGAGGAATCATCGATCCTGTTGACATCCCTAAATCCGTCTTTTTCAAACCGAAGCCATTTTGTGGGTCTCAAGACAATCCATCAATTGCAGTCTTCATTGTCGAATGAAGCACTTCAAACCATGAATATTATGCTGACCGATTTGCCACCCTCATTCTTGTGGTGGTTAGCCGCTGGGAAATTAGCGGAGTCGGACCAACAGCATCGGCTTGCTGCTGACTGCTATCAACAGGCCGTCGACCTGCAGCCTGCATCGGGCTACGCTCACTATCGTTTGGGTATTTCGCTCGAAGCGAGTGAGGAATGGACCCTTGCCCAACAACAGCTCGAATTGGCCGCGAACATCGATCGACTGCATCAACTTACCGGTGTAATTATTCGCATGGTTGGAATGTCAAATCAAGAACTGGCGGCAGCCATGTTTCGCATCGCTGCTCTTTGCCAAAAAGGTAACCTGGAGGCAGAAACCTCGCGGTGGAAAAACCGGGCCTTGCAACTCGATCCACAAAACGACTTTGACGATAAAATTGCCAGCATGCAAAGCGCTCCGCAAGTGGCTATCCGCCGACACAGAGCCAAGAGTCCAGCCGAAGCACAAAACGATATATTGCAATGGTTGGCCGATAAGCCGAATAGCCCCACTCTGCCGCATCCAAGCAAAGTTGCCACCATCCCCAACAACCCGTTGCAAATGGAGGATGTTCATGAAGACGTTGGGCTCGATTTTCAGTACTTTAACGGGAGTTCAGGGAATAAATATTTGATCGAAGCCATGGGAGGCGGGGTCAGTATCTTGGATTTTGATTGTGATGGGTGGCCGGATTGCTACTTTCCACAGGGGAGCAAATTACCCAATGATCCCAACGACTTCAGCCACACGGATCAGATCTATCGAAATTCACATGGCGAACGATTCATCAATGTGACACAAAACACAGGAATCGTGGAAAACGGATATTCGCAAGGCGCAGCGGCGGGCGATATAAACAACGACGGTTTCCCGGATATAGTCGTTGCCAATTTCGGCCGAAATCGACTCTTCATCAATCAAGGCGACGGGACGTTTTTGGATGAAACGGACCGATGGGGATTGAATGAGGTGGAGATGAGCTCCAGCGTTGCACTTGCGGACCTAGATAACGACGGCAATTTAGACCTGTACGTTACCAACTATGTCGACGGGATGCGGATATGTCGAGATACACATAGCAACATCAGCACTTGCAGCCCACAAAATTTCTCGGGGGTCCAAGATCGACTCTACCACAACTCGGGCGATGGCAAGTTCGTCGATGAAACAAACGAAAGTGGAATCGTGTCCAACGACGGCAAGGGACTCGGTGTTGTCATAACAGATTTCGACGATGACGGGTTGGTGGACATTTTTGTGGCCAATGACACGACTCCTAACAACTTGTTCAAAAACTTGGGCGGCCTGCGTTTTAAAGAAATGGGGTTGGAGTCTGGAACGGCTTTGAGCCCCGACGGACATGCGCAAGCAGGCATGGGAATAGCTGCAGCCGACTTGAACGGCGACCTCATGACCGATTTATTCGTTACCAACTTTTATTTTGAATCCAACAACTTGTACCTCAATCAAGGCTCGATGTACTTCGTCGATAACGCCTCGGCTGCTGGTCTTAGTCGCCCGTCTAAACTCATGCTTGGATTTGGTACACAAGCGGAGGACCTCGACCTGGACGGAAACATCGATTTGATTGTCGCCAACGGGCATATCGATGATTTCACCTCTCGAGGAGAGCCCTGGAAGATGCAGACGCAACTGTTCCACAATCAGGGTAGTGGGGTTTTTGAAGATCAAAGTTCATCGTCAGGCAGATATTTTTCTGGAAAGTATCTTGGCAGGGGCATTGCTAGTCTGGATTGGAATCGCGATGGCAAAAAAGATTTCATCGTCGTCCACCAGGATCGAGCGGTGGCCTTACTGGAGAATCGGACTGAGAGTCCTTATCGAAGCCTAGTGGTTCGTCTAATTGGCCGAACCACCAATCGCAATGCTATCGGAGCTCGCGTAATCCTGGAATCTGGCGGAGTTCAAACCAGAAGGGACATCACAGGAGGCGACGGATTCTACAGCACCAACGAAAAAACCTTGTGCTTCGGTCTCCCTGAGGACAGCGGAGAAATAATCGTCCATTGGCCTTCAGGATCGACCCAAAAAGTGGTATTTCACGGGGAGAAAGATTTGATAGCTATTGAGCCAACTAACTAAACTATCTCGCTCATAAAATGGATACGTTCGTCATCGCTGTGGCGATTGTGCCTCAGCAACTCTGTTCGCAAGAATTCCATAAACCGTTAATGAATGCTTTCTTGCCATTGTTGGTTCACCCGCTCGCCATGAAAATCCTCGTTTTTTTTTGCAATAGCGTAGACGATAGCCACTCTATCCAATAAACTACGGACTGGTTTTGGGCACTATAATTTTTTCCTTTAGAGGTTAATTGGAGACGACATTATGACAGTTTTTTGGAAAAAAAAGCTTTTTCGGCGAGGTTTTACTCTTGTCGAGCTATTGGTGGTCATTGCCATCATTGGCATCCTAGTTGGACTACTGTTGCCAGCAGTTCAAGCGGCGCGTGAAGCAGCACGCAGGATGTCCTGTCAGAACAATTTGAAGCAGATAGGCTTGGGATTGCTCAATTACGAAAGTACTTACAAAGCCTTCCCCGCGGCAGCAATGTGGAAGTCTGGCGATATGCTTAGCACCGCTCCGCTCGTTGCAGGACAGCAGCGAAACTTTTCATGGGTTGTCGGTTTGCTTCCTTATGTTGAACAGCAGGCACTTTACAGTGCGATTAATTACAACCTTCCTTTGGCTGGCCCAAGGGCAGTCGACGCTCGTTTAGCAACTGTGGCAGCTCCGCGAGGTTATCAAATGCTTCCGAATGGAACTCCAATCGTCTCGCAGAACGTTCCTGGATTCCTTTGTCCTTCGGACCCAGGATTTGGCGGCAGTTCTAACCAGTATAATCTCGCGTGGACTAACTATGCCGGCGCAGAGGGTTACGACTGGTGGAGGCGACCGGCACACCCCATTAGTGGTTTTTTCAATCTCAATACGTTCACTAAAATTTCTGGTATCACCGACGGAACTTCCAACACCCTCGCGGTAGTGGAGGCCAGCACGCAAGCCTTTCAGCCAAAGCCGGGAGTTGCCACTCATCTCAAGTCTGGTGGGGGTGAGCCTAGAACTGGTGGAGCAAACAATGCGGTGTTTCGCTCGCTTCTGTTGGCGGCCAACACAGCCGGTGATGTATCAGGGCAATTGAATTTGCCTCGACCGGATCTCGCCACGACTGGTTTCTGGTGGGCAGCCTCGCCTTTTGCGATGCAGCCTACCTTTTTGCATTGTTTTGGTATCAACAACAATTGGCCAGGAGCGAGCAGTCGACACACCGGGGGCGCGCAATCCGTTTATGCAGATGGATCGGTTCACTTTCTTCAGGAGAATATCGATTATCCGCCTAACGGCGAGGCTGGACTTTCGACAGCCACCCCTTCGTATCCAAATCATTCCAGAGGTGCTGGCGTCTGGGGTGCAATCAATACGATCACAGGTGGTGAAGTTGTAGCAGTACCTGAATAGTAGTCGCTGTACCTAAATAGGAGTTAAGAATGTTAAAGTTTTGCCTTTATGGACTTGTTTGCTTTGGACTTCTTGTCACCGGGTGTGGACCTGGGGTTACGCCTCCACCTTCCAAGGAGGAATCTGACAAGTTAAACAGTGCCATGGACAAAGATATGAAAACGATGATGCAGGGAATCCCACAGAACCCAGGCGCTGTAAAGAAGTAGTAACTTTGATGAATATTCGCAATCCGAGGCAGGTCCGCTAGGCCTTACTCGGATTGCGTTTTTTTGTGAAGCTGATGGTGATCACCTATGTCGCGACTCAAGTTCGCCATCGCAGTAATCGCTTTGTGTTTGCTAGCCGCTGAAGCGATACGACAAGCTCAGAAGCCGCGACTTCTCGGCGAGTCGAGGGCAAAAACGATTACGGCGACGCCTTCGCTTTCAACCCTGCTTGTCGAAAAATCTCAAGCGTCCTGGTTCACCGATATTTCCGACAAAACCAAGTTGGATTTTATTCAAGCGACTGGTCCGTTCGGTACGCACTTCATGCCCGAAATCAACGGATCTGGGGGCGCGCTTTTCGACTATGACAACGACTCCGATCTCGACTTATTCTTGGTGAACCTAGGGAAATCACCTAAGGCGACTCATGATTTCCCACCCGAAGTTAACCTTTCGCATCGCCTATATCGCCAAGAGCCAGGCGGTGTCTTTTCAGATCAGACGATTAGTGCGGGCTTGAGTAGCGCGCATCAAGGCCAGGATCCTCGGTTGGGTATCGGCTGCGCTATCGGAGACGTGAATAACGATGGCTACTCCGATATCTATATCACGAACTACGGGCCCGACCAACTGTTTATCAATCGACATGGACAAAACTTTGTTGACAGTACGGACGCAGCGGGACTAGGTTGTGCTGACTGGGGAACTGCATCTGCTTTTTTTGACTACGACCGAGATGGTTGGCTTGATCTAATCGTCGTTAACTACTGTTCGGATCCTCGCTTTGGACACTCCATCGCCTGCGGATTCACGGATGGGACCGTTAGTTATTGCGGGCCGCAAAAGTTCGAAGCCACGATTGATCGCTTGTATCACAATAATGGTTTGGCGTCACTTCGCGAAGGTGTGCCCACCTTTACAGATGTAACAGCAAGTGCGGGTTTGGATTCTCAAACGACCTACGGTCTTGGGTTGGCTATCGGCGATTTTGATGGCAACAGATGGCCAGACATTTTTGTAGCCAATGACATGGGTGAAAACCGATTGTGGATGAATCAAGGCAATGGAACATTTCGTGATGAAGCACTCGTTCGCGGCGTCGCAAGGAGTGGCGAAGGAATGATACAAGGTTGTATGGGTGTGGCTTGCGCCGACATCGACCACGATTCCGATTTCGATCTGTTGGTGACGAACCTAGTCACCGAAGGTGCGACGCTTTACGAGAACAATGGTCAAGGTGTGTTTGTCGACAAATCGCAAGCCACCGGGGTCGATAAGCTGACTAAACGCCACACGGGCTGGGGTGTAGCTTGGGTCGATCTCGATCTAGACGGCTTTTTGGATCTTCCCATGGTCAATGGCTTTGTCGTTCCGGATGGCTCAATGTTTCCACCGCATGGCGAGGATAAATTTCAGAACAAATTGGTCGAAGTCATTCATGGCGAAGCATTCCTAGGGAGATATTACGACAAAAACCAAGTATTGATGAACAGTGGCAAAGGGAATTTTACTGACCAGAGTATTCACGCGGGAGATTTTTTTCGAATGGATGGCTCCAACCGCGCTTTGATCTACGGAGATGTGGATGAGGATGGCGATATTGATTTGATCACTACATCCGTGGGAGCGCGAGCAAGGTTATTTCGAAATGACATTCCACGCCTAGGACATTGGCTCAAAGTGGATTGCCGATTACCAGGATCTGGTCGGTTAGCCATTGGTGCCATCGTGCATATCCATTCGGAAAAGCGTTCGTGGACAGGGCAGTTAACTCCATCGACCAGCTATTTGGCGAGCAATGACCCCTGTATTCACTTTGGTTTGGGGGGTGTGGTTCGCATCGAAAGGATCGAAGTGAATTGGCCAGACGGCTCGAGCGAATTCTTTCACGGTTCGGACGCGGACCGGCGTTTGTCGCTAGTCCAGGGAACAGGAATTCAAAACTCACACGATTGAGTGTGCTCAACTAAGTATGTTTACACTAATTATTTCAATTCAGTGGTTCAATTGGGCTGTGTTGTATTTGGCTTTTGTATGTCAGGTTGGCATTCTGGTTCAGCAGGAGTCCGAGTCGATACAAAATCCTGCCCCCTTGCTTAGTGACCGCTCCGAGGATCAAGTCGAGAAGTTTCTCGCCAATGTGCCATCGACAGAGTCCCATGGGCCAAAACCTGGCCTTCGAGTTTGGACGTCTTCTCAGTTTCAAGCTGAAGATCTTTTAGTCGCGATGCTTGCAAGCTGCGTAGTGTTATGTTTGATGGCTCCAGGAACTTATGTTTTTTATACTTCGCTTCAGGGATCGTCACTCAATCTCGAAAGCCTTGGAAAGGGCATGAGCCTGCTTTGCTTTCTAGCCCTCGCTTGGGTGTTGTTTATTTACTCTCTTGCATTCTCCCGCAATGCTCATTCCTATGACGTATGGGATAAAGAAATCGAAGTGAAGGACCGCGAGACAGCGCCTGGAAACGTCTTTATCGGCGAACTAACGAATTCGGGGTTCGGTGGACTAGTATCGCAATGGGGAGGTGGCATAGTTCGTCATCCTTTGCGGCGAATGGGGGATCGGATTCCCCATTCCCTATTTATGACCTTACAAATGATGATCTTTCTGCAATCGGTTGTGCCTCTCTTGGTTATAGCAGGCAAAGGGATCGGTGCATGGCCGAGCATTCCCTTTTGGTTGATGTGGAGCGCATGCGTCTATGCACCCCTTTGCTATTGGATACAAGGGGGTGGTTGGCTAGCGGAATGCTTGGATGCGGGAGGAGCGATTCCAGTACATATCGGAATTGGTTTCACGGCATTGGGTCTTGCATTGATCAATTCTCCGTCGAATTCCTATTCGGAATCCACTAGGCATTCGACTGGACTGATAAGCGGATGGATACTATGGGTCGGTGGCTTTTTTTTCTTCACCGCCTGCCGAAGCGCGATGAATCACAGGGGTTGGACGCCGGACTTACTCAACGTTTTTATGGCGGGATGTGCGGGACAGTTAACTTGGATGGTTTTTCACTACAAAACAATGGAACCCAAGATCAATTCCCTATGGTTGTTTGGCCCTATCGCTGGCATGGTAGCCATCTCATCTGGGAGCGCTAGTATCTCACCCGGTTTTGCGGCCTTAGTTGGGTTTCTTGGAGCGGTTGCCGCTCGCGTGGCTCTTATGGCACGCCGCGAACAGTCGATCAATATGCTTTGGATTATCTTTGCAATTCATGGGGTCAGCGCATTCGTTGGATTAGTTATGACGGGTGTACTAGTAAGTACCGATGTTGCAGGGAATGATACCGCTGGCAAACCCATCGTTGGACTTCTCGGTGGAAGCTTGGAGCCATTACGCGTCCAGTTGTTGACGGCCACGATCTCAGCCATCTTGGCATGTGTCGGAGGCATCGTGCTATTGCGTGTTGCTCAAGTAGTTGGCGCTCTGTTAAAAAGACTTTTTGCGGACTCGGCCGGAAGGCAATAGCGCCCGCGATCAAACCAAAACATTTCAACTGAAAAGAGAGCTAAGACATGACACCCATTCGAATTTTTAAGGGTTCTGTATGACCAATGATTCGGACCGATTTAAATTGCAGTACAGGTGGATGGCTGTTGCGATATTTTTGATTGGATGTGGTTGCGATTCTAAGACAACTAGGACAACTCTCTCTTCAATTGATCCCGATAAGGAAAGCCGACGACAGGTCGAAGAGCAATCGCAGCTTTCGCAAATTCCTACTGTGCATCCGATACTGGACGAGTTCCAGCAGAGCCATGAACGCATGCTCGTAACGTTGATAGCCGTAGACAAACAGGCGCAACAGGATCATCCTTTTCTTGGGTTGCGTCCATTGAAGATGGCTGAACTTGCTGTGCAAACCAGTGGCCCCGGAACGCCTGCTTGGGACAGGAGCGTCATGCATGGCATCTATGGTCAGCAACTCTCAGCAATGAAAATGGAAGTTCAAGAAGCGTCTACCGTTGGATGGACTCAGGCGGAAGCTTTGGAGCCAATCCGTTGCGAGTTCACTTGGGACTTGGTAACAACGAAACGGTGGACCAGTTGGAGGTGTTTTGGCCTAAGACTGGCCAAAGCCAGCCCTTCAAAAATATCCCTGCAGACCAATTCATCGAGATTACCGAAGGTAGTGGAGAGTTACGATCTTTGAATTACTAATCTAGTTCGATGGCAGATTTTTTCCCGATAGGATTTTTTCCATAGACTTTCGTCGATAGTTGCCTTGCGATCTCGCTTGCTGTAGTCCAGTCCCCAGCTATCACTTGATGAACTCGGGCGATTTTGTCAATGACTGAATACTCCAATTCGG
>JAYVPE010000636.1:0-3456 GCA_043757575.1 Pirellula sp. | reverse complement strand
AACCGGATGGCTCGCGCCATTCCGCTAAAAATTATTTCGGTAAAGTGAGTGCCATTAGGCTAGCCCCTTGCCTCGCAAAGTGAGTGCCATTTGTTCGCAAGGGAACTTATTGATTTTGAAATGCGTTTTTCCCTACTACCTCTTCATCTGAATTCGCTTCCCACCACTCGCGGATTTGTAAATTGCTGCAATCAATTCAACGCTCTTTCTTCCTTCAAAACCATCGATCGAGCATGGTAATCCTTTTTTGATTTCTAATAAGAAATTAGCAAAGAGATCGCGATGGGCCTTATGGCCTATAGCGGCTGGGTCCGCAGCTCCGCCACCGGTTACGTTTGATTTCATTTGTTCTAGGACTTTTGCGTCGTTCTTGTTCGACTTCGCAAAGTTCCATTGAGTCAATGCTTCTTCCTGCAAGGTTGCGGAACCGTGCGAACCCGCGATTTCGATACGTTTGAGAGAACCAGGAAAAGCGGCAGTAGTTGCTTCAATCGTTCCAAGTGCCCCGGATTCAAATTCAAGGATGGCAGTGGCTGCATCCTCGACTTCGATCCGTTCATGGGCTCTCAAAGCAGTCATGGCCGAAACGGATTTAACGGGCCCCATCAACCAAAGCAACAAATCGACGCTATGGATCGCTTGGTTCATCAATGCGCCTCCCCCATCCAGTTTCCACGTACCCCGCCATTTTCCACTATCGTAGTAAGCCTGCGTTCGAAACCATTTGACATAAGCCGCAGCTAGAGAAACCGTTCCAAATCGATTCTGTTCGACCGCCGCCTTGAGGAGTTGAGCCGACTTGTGAAAGCGAGATGGAAAGATCGTACCGAGTTGCACACCGGCTCGAGAACACGCTTCAATTAGACGGTCGCAGCGCGCCGTGGTCACTTCCAATGGTTTTTCGATCAGTACGTGCTTGCCGGCCTTTGCAGCAGCAACTCCCGGCTCCAAATGAGCCCCACTGGGCGTGCAGATGGTGACCACGTCCACTGCGGGATCGGCCAGCATCTTGGCTAAATCATCATAAGCGGTTCCGCCAAATGCATTTGCAAATTCGTTGGCTTTATCGATGGATCGGCTGTGGCAAGCCACGAGCTTGGATCCTTTTATGTCCGCGATAGCCTTGGCATGAAACTTGGCAATCATCCCGCATCCAACAATGGCCCAACCTGTCATGTATTTGCTTTCTTAAGGAAGTATGGTATAGAGTAACACAGACAGTCGAAGTGTTTCCCACTAATATGATGACTCAAAACCATGGTCAAGGCCAGTGGCGATTAATGTACGTTGTGTTGGCGGCTTCCTTTGATTTTGTGCTTACGCATTTTGCCGTAGAGGGTCGTTGGTTTGACTCTCAACGCTGCGGCTGCGCCGTCTTTGCCGTACACCTTTCCATGGCAGTATGAGAGAGCATTGAGAATCGCTTGGCGTTCCATCTCAGCCAAGGACTGATTGACGGGATTGGTTTGACGGGATTCGACTCGAGTTAGATTGGTTAGCGATTCCTTTTCCGTCAGCCACGAGGCGTCAATTTTTAGCGTGTCGCCTTGATTAATAATCATGGCTCGCTCGACGATGTTTTCGAGTTCGCGAACATTGCCGGGCCAATCGTACTGTGTCAATTCTTCCATTGTCTGTCGGTCGACGCGCGTGAAGTTCTTGTTCATGCGGATCGAGAGGCGACCCATGAAGTGATTCAGCAATGCAGGGATGTCCTCACGTCGCTCGCGAAGCGGCGGGACGTGGATGGGGAAGACGTGCAGGCGATAATACAGGTCATCGCGAAAATGACCCGCTTCGGCGTACCTCTTTAGATCTCTGTTGGTGGCTGCGATCACACGCGTATCAATTTCAATAGGTTCGCTACCGCCGACGCGTTCGATCAAGCGTTCTTGCAGCACTCTCAACAACATCACCTGCGTGTCCGCTGGAACTTCCGAGATTTCGTCGAGAAAGATGCTACCGTGATGAGAGAGTTCAAAACGGCCAATGCGTCGCTCAGTCGCTCCGGTGAACGCGCCAACCTCGTGGCCAAACAATTCGCTGGCGATCAGGCTCGGAGCTAACGCACCACAATTTACCTTGACCAGCAGATTCTCGCGACGAGCACTGGCATCGTGAATCGCTCTCGCAATCAACTCTTTTCCGGTACCGGTTTCGCCGAGTATCAACACGGTCGCATCGGTCAGTGCGACTTGCTCGATAGCAACACGCAACTGCCGCATCGCTCGACTCTCGCCAATGATGTTACCGAAATCATGGACTGTATGCAGTTCGTCACGCAGGTAAACGTTTTGCTGCTTCAATTCTTCCATAAGCCGATCAATCTCTCCATAGGCTGCAGCATTGTCAAGCGCGACCGAAAGTTGACCGCAAACTTCATTCAGTAGTTGTAAATCCCAATCATCAGTTCGCCCGTCGTGACGCGATGCTATCCCCAGCACACCAACACTTCTGTCTCGTGATAACAATGGCAAATAGACTGTCGATGCGTATCCCAACTCGTGGAGTCGTTGCTGCTCAGGAAACGTTTGTGAAAGTTTCAACGATCGGGTTACTAGTGGCAGACGATTTTGGTTCACCCAATCAAACGCCGAATCGATGAGCGGCAGGATAGACACCTCAGCCCAGTCTTTCACTCCAGCAGAAAACTCAAGTGCGAAGCCGTGCCGCATTGTCTCGCGCCCCGATGCCAACAACAGGCTCACTCGGTCGCAGTTCAGCAGTTTGTGAATCTGCTCGGCAGCATGTTCAAAGACTTCTCGCATGTTGAGACTGGAATTGACAATCTGCCCGAGTTCGACGAGCAGCCGATACCGGCTTTCTGACTGCCGAAGCTGCTGGGTCTGTTTGTCGACCTCGCCCTGCAACGTTTTAAGGAAATCATCCTTGGCCGAGTTTGCTTCTGCAAGATCCTGATTCGTCCGTTGGAGTTCGCTAATCAGCCGATTCCGTTCAACACTGATCGCGATGTGGCCCGCCAGTCGCTTCAACAACGCGGCGTGGGAGTCGGTGTAAGCGTGCTTGTTACGGCTCGAGAAAAAAATAACGCCGATCGGCTTGCCGTCTGCCAACAGTGGTAGCGTCAAACTCGACTGCATGCCCTCGCGTTGAATCAGCGCGGTCGAAGCCGACTGCGGTTTTTGTAGCAGGTACTGACCCAAGTCGCCGATGATTCGCGGTTGCCCCGTTTGCAACAGCGGTGCGAGGGTGGAACCTTCGACGCGCGCCGCGTAACCCACCTTGAGTGCAACGTCACCATCCGAGCGACACGAAATCAGACGCAGCAGATTGGCAGGCTCTTCGAGCAGAGCGACCGCAATTCGGTTGTAGGGCACGATGCCGTGCAATTGGTCATAGACAGAGTTGAAAAGCTCGTCGAATCCTTGGCCCATGTTGATCTGTTCGAGCATCCGCTCAACCAGCCGTTCGTAGTCTTCTGGCCTGCTGTTCATC
>JAYVPE010000635.1:0-12941 GCA_043757575.1 Pirellula sp. | reverse complement strand
ACGCGTCGCTCGACGCTTATCTGCCGCACAATTGGGTACAACGATTCAATGTCTTCAGCCAAGACCATTCTCGTTTGTCGAGCATGTTTGAAAATTCGGCTCATGGACTTAACCAATTCCGCGGCCAATGGGTAGCCGACCGCCTTTCCATTGAATTGCGCTACCGAGATTTCCCGCCGGAGCTCAAAGTTCAACAACATGGGAACCTAATGCGAAGAATGACGGCCGGAGGTATGGGTGGTGGAGGAGATATGAGAGCTGAAGGAATGCAGGCACGCGCAGTTTTATCCGACATGACGTCTAACGCGATGCCAATGTCAGCTACAGGACTTGGAGCCGCGTTCGAGGGTACCGGGCAACCGCCCCTTCCTGCCAGCCTTAACAACGCTCCAGACCTCAGCCAAGTCTCTGCTCGCAAAAACCTCAATGAAACGGCCTTTTTCTTTCCCCATCTGATAGCGGATGCGGAGGGAAACATCATATTGGAATTTACTATGCCGGAGGCTCTTACAACATGGCGATTCCTCGGCTTTGCGCATGATGCCGAATTGCGAAGTGGGTTCATAGAGGACAAAGTCATTACTGCCAAAGATCTCATGATCCAGCCCAACCCACCGCGCTTCCTACGCGAAGGTGACCTGCTTGAGTTCAGTGTCAAGGTCAGCAACCAATCCGCACAGTCTCAAGCTGGACGTGTCGCCTTGAATTTGTTCGACGCTCGCGACAACCAAGCGGTCGACGCAGCTTTCGGCAATTTGGCGGTGGAACAGTCCTTCGAGATTGCTGCGGGCAAATCCAAGAGTTACCAATGGAAGCTGAAAGTGCCGGATGGTGCGTTTCCAATCATCTACAAAACCGTCGGAGCAACCGACAAACTTACTGATGGCGAAGAAGGCATGTTGCCGGTCCTGTCCAAACGGATACTTATTACTGAGTCGATGCCGCTCCCCATCCGCGGTATTTCCACGAAGGATTTCGAGTTCAAAAAACTTCTCGATTCAGCCAACTCGGATTCGCTAAAACATCAATCACTCACGGTACAAATGGTTTCGCAGCCAGCTTGGTACGCTGTACTTGCCCTACCCTATTTAATGGAGTTTCCGCACGAATGCAGCGAGCAAACTTTCAATTGCTTATATGCTAACCATCTTGCGCATCACATTGCGAACAGCGATCCCAAGATACGTCGCATCTTCGATATTTGGCGAAACAGTCAGCCCGGAGCGCTGGTTTCCCCGCTTTCCAAAAACCAAGATGTCAAGTCCGTGATGATTGAGGAGACGCCTTGGTTGCGTGACGCTGAACGGGAATCGCAATCACGCCGCAACGTCGGCATTCTTTTTGACGAGAATCGGTTGAAATCCGAAATCGATAGGACCATGCGAAAACTGTCCGAAATGCAGCGAGACAATGGAATGTGGCCTTGGTTCCCAGGCGGGCCGGACAACGAGTATCTTTCCCTATATATCGTGACCGGATTCGGCCGCATGCGCCAATTGGGAGTGCCGGTCGATCTAGCGCCCGCATTCAAGGCGCTCGGACGGCTCGATGCATGGATGCACGAACGGTACGACCAGATTCGGATTCATTCTAAGGATCCCGAGGAGAACCACCTCACCTCGACTATCGCTTTGTACCTCTACGGACGGAGCTTCTTTTTGAATGACATGCCGATCGCAGGCGAACACCAAGTGGCCATCGATTACTGGAAAAGACAAGCCAAAAACTATTGGCTGAAGGTCGGTTGCCGCCAATCGGAAGCTCACATCGCCATCGGTCTCAATCGCTTTGGAGATCTTGAAACACCCCAAGGGATTGTCAAAAGCCTTCGTGAACGATCTAGTTCGAATGAGGAAATGGGGATGTTTTGGCGGGACACCGAACGATCCTGGTGGTGGTATCACGCACCCATCGAGACTCAAGCATTGATGATCGAGGCATTTGATGAAGTGGCCAACGATAAAGTTGCTGTCGAGGACTGTAAAGTATGGCTGCTCAAACAAAAGCAGACACAGGATTGGAGGACGACTAAGGCGACCGCAGATGCTGTCTATGCATTGCTTCTGCGGGGCGAAAATTTGCTTGCCTCCGATGCCTTGGTTCAAGTAAAATTGGCCGACCAATGGATCAAGCCTGAGAATGTCGAAGCGGGAACAGGTTACTATGAACAGAAATTCGTTCGCGGCGAAATCAAACCCGAGTTCGGAAAGTTAACACTGACCAAGGCTGATGCTGGGGTTAGTTGGGGAAGCATTCATTGGAGTTATCTCGAAGACATTGGCAAAATTACGCCGCACGACGGCACACCGCTGAAACTTCAGAAAACGCTATTTAGGCGAACCTTAACTAAAAGCGGTCCCATTCTCGAACCCGTCAACGGTCCGGTTTCGATCGGAGACGAGATCGTATGCAGAATCACGTTGCGAACCGATCGCGATATGGAGTATGTCCATATGAAGGACCATCGCGGTAGCGGTACAGAGCCAGTGAATGTGCTCAGCCAATACCGATTCCAAGATGGGCTGGCGTATTATGAAAGCACTCGAGATACAGCTTCGCATTTCTTCATCGACTACTTGCCCAAAGGAACTTATGTATTCGAGCATACTGTGCGTGTACAGCATGCCGGTCGATACCCAACGGGCGTGGCGAACATCCAGTGCATGTATGCGCCTGAGTTCAATAGCCACTCCGAAAGTATTCTACTCAACGTAGAAATGGCGAAGCATAATGTGACTGGCCGCTAGTGCTTGAAGTGGCGTTGGCCTGTAAAGATCATTGGTATGCGATGCTCGTTACAGGCCGCGATTACTTCATCGTCTTTCCTTGAACCTCCCGGCTGAATGATCGCGATAATCCCAGCCTTAGCCGCTCGGTAAATGGAATCAGCAAAAGGAAAGAATGCATCCGAGGCAAGAATGCTCCCCTGTGATTGATCTCCTGCTTTCTCGATCGCAATTTCAACGCTGTCAATTCGGCTCATCTGACCTGCACCGACACCAACCAACGCGGCATCGCGAGCCAAAATGATCGCATTGCTCTTTACATGCCGTACCATCTCCCAACCAAAAGCAATGTCGTCCCATAGCTCTTCAGCAACCGCCACTTCTGTGACGGTTTTCCAATTCAAACTGGTTGGTGGTTGGTTGTCTGTTTGTTGCACCAAGACACCACCGCTAATGAATCGATAGCTCAGTTCCACAAACTGAACACCCAACGCTTCGGTTTGCATCAAGCGAACATTGTCTCTCCATTTTGGTTTCGTTTGCAAAAGCAAAACGGCATCTGCGGAAAACTCGGGTGCGACTATTGCTTCGATAAACAGTCCGGGCTGACAAAGCACTTCTGCGGTTTCGCGGTCAACGAGAGTGTTAAAACCAAGTACACCACCAAAGGCACTTTGTGGATCGCCTGCTAACGCTTTGCGGCACGCAAACGAAAGTTTATGAGCTGATGCGCCGCCGCAAGGATTGTTGTGCTTTATGACGACCGCAGAGGGCTTGGCAAAGCAACGTACAATCGACAATGCGTTATCCAAGTCCAAAAGATTGTTGTACGAAAGTTCTTTACCGTTTAGCTGCTTCGCATCTGTCAACGTCGCACCTCGATTGCCATGCAATCGATACAATGCTGCGCTCTGGTGAGGGTTCTCGCCATAACGCAATCCGCTTTGAAGCGTCATAGGAATCGTAATGCAGGCTGGCATTGCTGTTGCTGTTGCTGTTGCTGGCAACTTTTCCACCATTGACCTCGACAGGTATTCGGCAATATTGGAATCGTATCGAGCCGTTTCTGCGAAGCACTCTGCGGCAAGTCGCAAGCGGAGCGCATCACTCGTGCCTCCGTTCGTTTGTAGTTCTTTCGCAATCGAGGGGTATTGGCTAGGGGTGGTAGCAACCGTGACGAATGCATGATTCTTGGCAGCGGCCCTAATCAGACTTGGCCCGCCTATATCGATCTGTTCAATCGCTTCGGGAAACGTCACGTTTGGCTTTTGAATCGTCGATTCGAAGGGATATAAATTAACCACAACAAGATCAAATTCAAGAATCCCGTGCGTACTCAGTGACTTCCTATCCTCTTCGACATTTCGGCGAGCCAGAATTCCACCAAAAATCTTTGGGTGCAAAGTCTTGACGCGACCATCCATGACCTCTGGGAAACCGGTGTACTCGGCGACCTCTACTGCCTCAATGCCGCATTCGCTCAAATGTTTGCGCGTTCCACCTGTGCTATAGATTTCAACACCGTGGGCAATTAGAACTCTGGCGAAATCAACCAAGCCTGCTTTGTCGCTGACACTGATCAACGCTCGCTGGATAGACGAAAAACTACTCACGGGTGGAAACTTCAGAACTGTTAGAGACTAGTCAAGGGTAAATAGACCGCAGTTGATCCAGAGTCATATAATCCCCGAATAGGACCAAAATCGCAATACGTGTTTCCGCCAGAGTGAAGCTTAGGATAGTCCAAATTCTAACGATTTCACCAGCATTTCAAGTTCCGCTTCCGTTGCACACAATGGAGGTATGATGGGAATGACGTTTCCGATCGGTCGGAGCCAAACACCCTTTTTTAGAACCCGATTGCATACTTGACTTCCCCGCTGTTCTTGCCACGGCAGCGGCGTCTTCAGAGCTTTATCCGAAACCAACTCGATCGCTGCAATCAATCCGCACTGCCGTATGTCACCAACCTCATCATGGGATCGCAATGAATCTAAACAATTCCTTAAAAATTCTGCCTTAGCCTGCAACTTTTCCAGAGTCCTTTCCATCGCAAAGATGTCCAGTGTTGCGTGAGCCGCAGCAGCGGATAACGGGTTACCGCCATAGGTATGGCCGTGGAGAAAACTTCGTGATTCTTTATGACTACCAAGAAATGCTTGCCAAATGCGATGCGATGTCAATGTTGCACTCATTGGCAAATACCCACCTGTAAGTCCCTTTCCGATACAAAGAAAGTCAGGTTCGACCGATTCGTGCTCGCACGCAAACATCTTGCCGGTTCGCCCCATGCCAACAGCGATTTCGTCCGCAATCAACAAGCAGCCAAATTCCTTGCAGAGCGCGGCCATTCCTCGAAAAAATCCTTGCGGGTGCATAACCATTCCAGCCGCACCTTGAACTAACGGCTCAACGATTACTGCGACGATCTCATCCGCATGTTTCTCAAGCAATCGGCGATACTCTTTTAGATAGTAGGCTGCGGCTTGTTCCAACTCGATGCCTGCTGGCAGTCTATAGCTGTCTGGGCAAGGGCCTCGCAAAACAGGGAACAGTAGCGGTTCAAATAGCGAATGGAATCGCGATACCCCGCCAACGCTAACCGTACCCAATGTGTCTCCATGGTAAGCACTGCCCAACGCAAGAAAAGTGGATCGCTTCGGCTCTGGGGTAGGACACTGACGCCAATATTGAAACGCAAGCTTCATCGCGACTTCAACCGATGAAGCGCCATCGCTTGAGAAGAACACGTGCTCCAAACTGCTCGGTGCTAAATCCACCAAACGTTTTGCTAGGCAAATCGTGGTTGGATGACTCATCCCGAGGTTCGTTACATGCGCTACGCGATCCAATTGGTTTCGAATCGCTTGATCGATATGCGGGTGGCGATGGCCATGGATGTTGCACCAAAGAGAACTCGCACCATCCAAATAGCGATTGCCATCTATGTCGGTCAGCCAGCATCCCTCGGCTGATTCAATGATCAAGCCGTCATAACTCGACATTTGCGAAAAGGCATGCCAAACCACATTTCGATCAAGCTCTCGAAGCTCTGCCGCATCAAGTTCCAATCGTAGCGATGCAGGACGGCTGTCGTTGTCTGCAATCGTTGAAGGACTACTCATCATTCATCTCGATTCATCCTTTATCTCGATTTGGATTTCATCCCCGACCACGAACACTTCGAAAATGTCTGCTTTAATCTTGGGATTGTCGAGCCAACATCCATCAAGCAATGAAAATCGCCAAGCATGCCACGGACAAACCACCGTTCCACTCTCAATCCAGCCCCCCGCGAGCGATGCACCCATATGAGGGCAGAAATCATCCATCGCGTGATATTTGCCAGCTTCATTAAAGATAGCGATCATTCGATCGCCCACCGGAAACGCGCGGGCTTCGTTCCATGGGATATCGGAGGTCTTGGCCACGGTGATCCGCTCAGCCATGTTCGAGCAACTCCAACCGCAGCAAATTCAAGCCAGCTTTTGCAAGTCGGTGGTAGAGCACATCAGGATGAGCACCCAGCGAAACCCATGTTTGCTTCGTCTCCTTCCCTCTTCTGGCAAGCGAAAACAAAAAATCCGAGCTGGGAAGACTCTTCGATGTCGAGACCGCGACCCAGGTTGGATAGATACCTGCTGCTAAGCAAAGATCTAGATCGTGTTCCTGACGGAATCGCTCTGCTGCTAACGCCATGTAGGTTTGGATGTCCTCAGTCGATCGATTGTTAACGATAGTGTTCGGTCTCGATTCCAATGCACTCGTCTGAGGGCTCTTTTGAAAAATCCAACTTTCCATTAATGATTCGAGAGATGGAAACCAGCGTGACGCTTGAAGTCCCTTGGATTCCTGTTGCGATAGCTTGGCCAGCCGATGTTGTATCCAGGCTCCAGAGCCAACCTCGATTACGCCGAGCGACAACCCCTTTGCGAGCATCAACCGATGCGTTGCTTCGTCGATATCGATCTCGCCTTCTCCAAAAACCAACAGCCCAAGCTGTTTATGGATTTCGTCTATCGTCGGCTGGATTTTGTTTCGAAACTCATTTTCATTGGAGCATAAGGCTGAGATCCGCAAAGTGATGGTAGCTTGAGAGACGGTAATTCCAACAATAGGATCTCGATCTCGATGAATCAGATCTGGAAGAATTTTTTCGACATCGCTTTCTCCAATTCCGAAGACCTTCAAGCTATGGTAATACCAACGCTTTGTCCCGAGGCCCATTTCCTGGATGAGACGAGGTTCTACCGTTGCCGTATACATTTGCATCATCTCCGCAGGAACACCGGGCAGCGAAAATATTCGGCATGCATTCGAGCGATCACCATTGGAGACTGTGCTAAGTGAATTGGAGTTCGCGACCATCAAATCGATGCCTGGGGCTGTTCCATGTGGATTATCGATAATGCGAGCTCCGAATGGAAACATAGCTTGAATTCGATTCCGCTCAGGCATAGGTCGCTTGCGACGCGCAAAGAGCGTCTCGATGTGTTCTAGCGCTTCCGGCCTTAGTTCCAGTGGTAAATGAAAGGCCTTCGCTATCGCCTCGCGCGTTAAATCGTCTGCGGTGGGGCCAAGTCCGCCGGTCGCGACGACGATTTCTACCCGACGCGAGGCTGTACGAAACGCGTCGATGTTGTCGGACATGGAATCTCCGACAGTGGTATGGAATGCAGTCTTAACGCCCAGTTTGCCAAACTGTTCACTTAACCACCGACTGTTCGTGTCGAGTCGCTGGCCGCTGGTCAGCTCGTCGCCGATGGAAATGATCTCTGCTCGCAATGACATCCCCTATTGCTCAGTCTTCCGTTCGTCTATGTTTGGTTCGCAAGCATTCTCAAGCTTTCTAGGGATTTGCCAAGACCCCCATCAACGTTTTCAGTGGCCTATCAGAGCGTCATTTTCATTTCTGGGGCTTTGGCAGGCTTATGGAGTCAGATACAATTGCCAGCTCAATCTACACAAACCTTCCAAAATCGGTGCAACGCATGACGAGTCTACTCAACTACATACCCCGTATTAAAAAAGCCACGATTGCAGGCTTTATTGCCCTAACGTCACTCCTACTCTCTTGTGAAAACGCTTACTCTAACGAATCCAAAATGAAGATCGAATCAGCCCCATTCGGCAAAACCACTGACGGCCAGAGCGTAACACTGTATACGCTCACAAACGCGAGTGGAAATACGGTACAAATGATTGATTACGGCGCAATCATTGTTTCAATCAATGTTCCAGACCGAAGTGGTAAAAAGACCAATGTGACGGCGGGCTTTTCTTCGATCGACGGGTATCTCAAACGCCACCCCTATTTTGGATCAACGGTAGGGCGATTTTGCAATCGCATTGCCAAAGGCAGTTTTTCAATTGATGGCACAGCTTATTCGCTTGCGATTAACAACGGGCCTAACCACTTGCACGGCGGGATAGTCGGTTTTGACAAACTCATGTGGAAAGTCGCCGAAATAAAGTCGGAGTCTAATGTTGGATTACAGTTTTCCTTGGTCAGTCCGGACGGACAAGAAGGTTACCCAGGTAAGCTCACGGTTTTGGCTGAGTATCGTTGGGACAACGACAATAAGTTGTCTATACGCTTTAATGCAACCTCAGACAAAGCGACCCATGTTAACTTGACGAATCACGCTTATTTTAACTTGTCAGGTGCGAACAGTGGCACTGTGTACAAGCACGAGTTGACGCTCGCATGCAGCAAGTACTTGCCGATTGACGAAAACATGATACCCCTCGGGCAGCTAAATCCAGTATCAAACACGCCGCTAGATTTTACGGGCAAACGACCCATTGGTGAAAAGATTGCCGAACTCAAGCAAACTAATGGCTACGATCATTGTTTCGTAGTCGACGGGCCATCTGGCAAATTGCGCAGTGCCGCGAGTGTCCTGGATCCAGCCAGTGGTCGAACGATGGATGTGATGACCACCCAGCCTGGTATTCAGCTTTATTCTGGTAACTTCCTGGTCGGAGGATCGGATAGTGCTGGGTACAAGCTGCATGAAGCATTTTGTTTGGAAACGCAGCATTTCCCAGATTCTCCCAACCAGGCGTTGTTCCCTTCTACCCTTCTCAAGCCAGGGCAGACATTCGACGAAACCACAACCTACCTTTTTGGGGTAGCCAAATAGTTCGAGGGTGAACGGAATTTTTGACACTTCTCGCTGATCGCCGTCAAATCAGCCTTCCGTCGGATTTCTGCGGGGAATCACTTTAGACGATTTTATGTAGCTGTCTGATGCCGTCCCGTTGGCGTAAAGCCAACGGAAACGATTGCATTCGAAGGAGCTGCATACTGGCGATCAGCGAGAAGTGTCGGAATTTTTCAGATTTTCCACCTGCAAGCATGTACGTCTGACGCGTAACTGTATAGATTAGAATTCAACACACACACACTCGCTGGTTTTCGAAAGTTTCTAGAAACGGGCATTTTCGTTTTTAGAAACTCCCCTACTTCGTCGTTCCGAAAACGATAGTTGAGTTGTCATTATGACTCGTCAAAAGCTCAGTCCCTCCGCGCGAAAATTCTTCACTTTACGTCGCTGTAGAAAACTATGCTTCGACGTTTTAGAGGACAGGCGTCTTCTAGCCGGTATCGAAGTCTTTGTTTTCGATGATTTGGATGGATCTAGATCCTTCGACGCAAACAAAGATGGAGCCCTTTCGGATCGTGCCGTTTATGTAGATCTAAACAGAGATGGAAAACTTGGTTCTTCGGAACCTTGGACCCTTAGCGACAGCCATGGTGTCGCCAAATTTCCGAATCTAGAACCGGGCGACTATTCAGTCCGTTTGCTTGGCACCAACAGATCCGTAGTACAGACCTTTCCGACTCTCCCAGCGGATCACGGCGCTTGGACGGACGGGCTAAACATTAGCAAGGTTCTACGTGTAGAATCGAGCGGTCTAACCTGGGGGATCTCAGGAAACGCATTGACACTAGTGAACGTATCGTCAAATCAACTAGTCAAGGCAATCCATTTCGGTTCCTCGATCATCGTCGACGCTGTGCTCCAAGGGTCATCGAACGATGAAGACGTTACGGGATATGTCCTCGCGAAAAACCAAGATCAATCGCAAGTTCTTTGGAAAGTATCGACCGGCGGAAATGGGACAAAGCAATCAACGAACCTAGATGTGGCTTCCGCCTCACATCTTGTAACGGTTGGCGATCGAGTTCTGGTCGTTATGGGAAGCAGCCTAAAAGAAATTTCGTTGAGCAACTCGTTGAATGCTAGCCCGGATGTCGTTTTAAAGCAAATCGGTGTCGAGGAGCTTCCCACAAACGCTGCCGTTAATGCGGTCGGCTCGGACAGTTTTTTAGTTTTTGAAAATGGAGCAACGTCCAACCGACTTTCTTTGTATCAACTCCGTAACGGGATTGCTCAGCTAGTTGGAAAACGTTCCTTTCCTTCAAAAGTGATTGCATGGGATGCTTCTCGAGACGGCACTAACATCGCTGTAGAAACTTCCGACGATTTCATGATATTGAAACCGGAATCCGGCTTACCAACCAAAGCAATTTTGAAGGACGCTGTTGGCCCGATTGTTTTTGATCCAATAAGAGACCTATTGATCACCGGAAAGTCTTCCAGCCCATCTCAACTGTCAGGCTGGAGCACTTCGGATTGGACCAAAAGCCTCTCGATTCCGATTGCAAATGGACGATTCCTAACTGGAACGAATTCGTCGCTTTACTTGGATGCAACAGGAGCACAATTAGTTGGCTCGCAGAATGGAGCATTGTACCAACACAACATTGCTGCTGCGATTGCGGCTGATGTCCACGTTGCGGGTAATGATTTCACACGGCTCCAGATTGGAGTGAGAAACACAGGCTTCAATCGCAAGCCGGAATTAAATACGTTGGATCCGATATATGTCGATGAAGATGGACAGGTTAAGTTGGATCCGGCGGTTATTTCATCCAACGCGTCGGATCTCGACGGCGATGCCCTCGTTTATGTAATTCGAACTAGTCCATCGGATGGAATGATCCAATGGAATCAGGATGCCTCGGGAATTTATACTCCGGCACACGATTCGAATGGAAAAGACTTCGTAACTATTCAAGCATACGATGGCCGTGATTGGTCGTTGCCTCAGGTGTTGACGATCGTGATCAATCCGATCAATGACGCACCAACGGGAATAGCTTTTTCCGTCGATTCTGTTTTGGAGAATCCAGCTTATGGAGAGCCGCTTGCGACGTTGCGGGCGTTGGACCCTGACTTGGATTCAGATTACGCATATCAAGTCAATGATCCAAGGTTTAGCGTCCTCGGAGGAACACTGCGACTTGTTAATGGCTCCATTAACTTCGAAAAGGAACCCCTGATCGTCTTGGGTGTTTCTGCCATCGACCGTCTTCATCCTCAGGATTCGATTTCGCAATCGATCACGCTTGGCGTCCGCGATGTGAATGAAGCGCCAACTGGGATCTTATCACCCGCCAATCTAACCGTTCCCGAATTGACAAAGGGGTTGGTATTGGGGCGGGTCAGTGCAATCGATCAAGATGCAAACGAACTTTACTCATGGACGGTAAGCGATAGTCGATTTGAAGTTGTGAACGGAATTCTACAATTGGCAGATGGAAAAACGCTCGACTTCGAGACAGGCTCCTCGGTCGCGTTGGTTGTGCGAGGCCGGGATAGTCTGGGTCAATTCGAGATTGAAAAGACTCTTACCATTACGGTTACAGATCAAGATGATGAACCAACACGTCTAGTTCTTACGGAATCCGCTTCCATCCAGGAAAATCAAACGGGACAAAAAATCGGCAGTGTTTCGGTTTTGGATCCAGACGTCGGAGAAGTCTATTCGTTTAGTGTGAGTGACAACCGCTTCGAAGTAGTTCGGGGAACCATCCAACTGAAATCGGATTCAAGTGTTAGCTTTGTTGAGCCAGGTTATTTCGACTTGACTGTTACAGCGACGTCCGAACGATCTGGCACCCAGCTTAGTGGGAAATTGCGACTCAGTATCGAAAAGGACACGACGCCTTATCACAATGATATAAATCCGTACGACGTAGACGGCGATGGTGTTTTGACGCCGCTTGATCCACTAATATTAATCAATTACATCAACAATAATGGTACGGGACCGATCGAACAACCAGGGGAGGGCGAAGGAAGGCTGCCAGATCTTGATGTAGATGGAGATGGAAAAGTAACTCCGCTGGATATCTTAATCCTCATCAATAAGCTGAACGAACAAGCGGAAGCCGAAGGGCAAGGCCCAGAGGATTTCGCAGTCGAGTCAGATTTACTGAAAGTTGGAATGGATGGAGTGCAATCGGGGGCAGGGGAACTAGGACAGTCTTTCAAAAACCAATCGAGTCAAATGGTTCCCAATTCTCAGTTAGCCAATAACCTGAATGACGCGTCATTGGCCAGCTATCTTTCGGATCTTTCGGATGACGTTGGGTCACGAAAATCGCGTCGCAAATAAGACTTGCTTGGGGAAACCATCGAGTGAACAGTAGTGAGAACGTTATCAATGCTGATCGAGCCAGTTTCCTATTTGTGCCGACATCAACGTAGCGGCCCTTGGGTTCTTCTCGATCAACGAGACTGCCGATAACAGCACTCTTCGCAGTGGTTCTTCAAACTCAACTCGCTTGGCGTTGTAGGTAATGTAAAGCAAATTGGAGGCGGTCACACTGTTGCCCGAGGGAATCACTCCATCGGTTGGATCTTGAAATCGGACAAGCAATTCTGGATGGTCTGAAGCCGTATAGAAAAAACCGCCGGATTCCTCATTGCGAAAGAATCGAATCTGAATCTTGGTCAATTCGATTGCCTGCTCTAACCACCGGTCTTCCTTGGTAGCCAAATGCAAACGGAGAAGTCCATGAGTAAGGAACGCATAGTCGTCGAGATACCCATGCAATTTGCTTTCCCCCAATGCGAAGCTTCGAAGCAATCGTCCATCCTGAGTCTTAAGTTCTTTGAGTACGAATTCCGCCGCCTTCGAGGCTGCCTTGAGATAGTCCTCACGATTAAGAATGCGGCCAGCGTCCGCCAATCCTGCGATCATCAATCCATTCCAGGACGTTAGCACCTTGACATCGGTTTGCGGTCGAACTCGCTTTGCTCGCAATTCGAAAAGAGCTTTCCGTACTTCGGCAAGGGACAGAGCCAATGCGTCGAGCGGCTGACGCCTTTCCTCCGCTACTTGTGTCAAGGATTTTCC
>JAYVPE010000634.1:0-3468 GCA_043757575.1 Pirellula sp. | reverse complement strand
AGAATCAACTCGTATGAACTGGCTTATCGAATGCAGATGGCTGCACCAGAGACTTTAGATCTATCGCAAGAGACAGAAGCGACGCATCGGCTTTACGGTCTTGATCAGCCCGAGTGCGCAACATTCGCTCGACAGTGTCTCCTATCGAGGCGGTTGGTCGAACGAGGCGTGCGCTTTGTGCAGATTTTTGCTGGTAAAGGAGTTGCAGGCGATGGCAGCGTGAACGATGTGCCATGGGATTGCCACACCGATTTGCAGACCAATCATCGTTCGTGCGGGCTACACACGGACCAGCCAGCGGCGGCGCTATTGACCGATCTGCAATCGAGAGGTCTACTCGAATCGACCCTCGTCATATGGGGCGGCGAGTTTGGGCGGACTTCCGATTCGCAGGGAGCGAAGGGCCGCGATCACAATCCCAATGGATTTACAATTTGGATGGCTGGCGCGGGGGTCAAAGGCGGACTGCACTATGGCTCAACCGATCCCTTTGGCTACAAGGCGGTAGAAAAGAAAGTACATGTCAATGATTTGCATGCGACGCTCCTTCATCTTTTGGGCCTGGATCATACGAAGCTTACCCATCGTTTCAACGGCCGCGACTTCCGCTTAACCGATGTCGGTGGAGAAGTTCTAAGTGAGATTTTAACATGAATGAATCCAAACCACTCAATGACAATCCATACCAGGCTTTGAGTCCTGACCAAGGCCTCGCACCTCGCGAAGCCATTAAAAGTCGGACTCGAAATTGGTTGCTTTTTCTTGCAATTGGGTTTGTACTGATCTGTTTGGTGATTCCTGCGACACGACGAAGCGCTAGGCCCGCAGCTCGTCGTATGCAATGTTCAAACAATCTCAAGCAAATTGGATTAGCGTTGCATAACTACGAGAATAAGTATGGCCGGCTGCCGCCAGCTTTCACTCTAGACGGTGAGGATAAACGATTGCATAGTTGGAGAACTCTGCTGCTTCCGTTTCTTGAACAGGCAGATTTGTACTCGAAGGTAGATCTAACCAAGTCATGGGATGATTCGGCCAATGATGCTGTTCGCCAAGTAGCTTTAACTGTGTTCCAATGTCCATCGAACAATACGAAGCAAGGCCAAACGATCTATTTGGCAGTAGTCTGTGCGAAAAGCAGCCTGCAGCCAAATAGAGGCAGAACAATCGAGGAATTTGTTGGTCGGTTATCTGACAAGGTTGCCGTTTACGAAGCAGCGCCATCACAAGCCGTTCATTGGATGAGTCCGGAAGATGCAGACGAAAAAATGTTTCTTTCATCAAACGGCGAATCCAAAACTCCGCATGAGGGCGGCAGGCACGCCTTGTTTGTCGATGGTGGTGTTCAGTTTCTCTCATCAAAAATCTCTGCAGAAATCCTACGTGGGATGATCGCTTTTGATGGGGGAGAAGAAATCGACATACGGAAGTAAATCGAAATGAAATGAGCGTGACCTAAGACGATCAACTAAAGAGTCTGCCGTCGCTTGATGTGTTCAATCAATTCCAAACCGCAAAGTGGAACCACCCATCCTGCCCAGGCGCTTATCGAATAGGTCCACGCCGGATCTGCGTTCAAGACTGTCGCTACCCCGGAAAAAAGTCTCAGCACGACCGCCGAGCATAGCATCGTGAAACAACGAACCATCCAGTAACGGTGTTTCGTGAAATTGCGTTCTACAGCTCTGAGCCAACCCATGCCGACGCAAAAACCGGTTGTGAAGGAAAGGGTCGCAAATCCTAAACCTGCGACACGACCACTATAGGCATATGCCGACATCCACAAACTGCTGGGGACTACTAAAAGGAGGATGCACGTAACATGCAACTTACCGATGAGGCGATGCCTAGCCGGAAATCGGCGACGAAAATCCTCACTCATTAACACTAATCCGCTTAGGAGTGTGAACGGAGTAGTTAATATATGTATGTAAAAGGCAAGGCTATATGCGCCGAAGAAGTACAATTCCCTTCCAATCAAAAAGTCTGAATTGAAATTTGGCGGAAAGTAGTCGCTGTAGTTTGAAAGGATGCTGAACAAGACTTTTAAGAGTAGTAATACCGTCACCCATTTCAGGACCATGCTGTTAACGGCTTTACGATCGCAATCGCTCATAACACCCAGTGTGAGGGACAGTGCAGTTGTATGCAACCGCTTGCTTGGCGAAAACGACTTGCCCTGGCGGAACTAGCGACCACTTTCTCTTGTTTATGCAAAACTGGGCTATAATGCAGGACAACTGTCTAAATCCCTCCAAGCCCCATCGTCGCGTTGACTTAGTAATGAGTAAGCAGAACAAGCAGTTTCCCTTCGCATGTCGAGAAAGCTGGAAAGCATCCGTTGTACGTGGGTTCACTTGTGTGGCCACCTTTCTCGTTGCACTTAACCTCAATTGCTTTGCCCAAAACGATTCAGAAGGGGAAGTGTATTTTCAAGAGAAAATTCATCCTATCCTCGCTGCAAAGTGTTTTTCTTGTCATGGCCCAAAGGTGCAAAAAAGTAGTTATCGACTAGATGTGCGTGCTATTGCACTTAAAGGAGGCGACCAAGGTGAGTCACCCATTGTGCCAGGAAAAAGCGAAGCGAGTCTGCTATTGAAATATGTTTCCGACGAGAACTCGGAAATGGCAATGCCACCCAAGGAAAGCCGACAACCGCGACTTACTGCGGAGGAAGTCGCAAGTCTAAGTGAATGGATAAAGAGAGGCGCAATTTGGCCGGAGTTGGCGAGTGCGGTTGGTGACGACCCGTTGGATTGGTGGAGTTTTAAGCCATTGGTCAAGGCGTCGTCACCAAATACCGACCCCAATCCCATCGACTCCTTTGTTAAGTCAAAGCTATCTAGCCATGGTCTTACGATGTCGCCCCCTGCCGACGCTCGGACTTTGGCACGTCGACTCTATTTCGACTTGATAGGACTGCCGCCATCTCCCGAAGTTCTAGATTCTTTTGAGCAAGACTTCTGTGTCGATGCGGAGTCGGCATTGGATCGGCTTGTAGAGAATCTTCTCGCTATGCCGCAGTATGGAGAGCGATGGGCAAGGCACTGGCTCGATGTAGTTCATTACGGAGACACTCATGGATATGACAAGGACAAGCCGCGTCCGAACGCATGGCCCTATCGCGACTATGTGATCCGTGCATTGAACGAAGACAAGCCCTATGCTCGATTTATTGAAGAGCAGATCGCTGGCGATGTTCTCTGGCCTGGCACGAGCGATGGCATTGAGGCCTTGGGGTTTATCGCGGCTGGCCCATGGGACTTCATCGGGCACGCGGAGGTTTCCGAATCGAAAACGGACGGCAAGATTGCTCGGCATCTTGATCGGGATGACATGGTTGCGAACACCATGGGATCGTTTTGTAGCGTGACGGTCCACTGCGCCCAGTGCCATCAGCACAAATTCGATCCGATTTCACAGGAAGACTACTATCGCCTACACGCGGTTTTCTCGGCATTGGATCGA
>JAYVPE010000633.1:0-3470 GCA_043757575.1 Pirellula sp. | reverse complement strand
AATGGCTCGAGACCGAAGCCGGCTTTCGAGTGGAACTCGTCGCCTCAGAACCTCAAATTGTCGACCCAGTCTCCATGCAGATTGATGCACAGGGACGCTTGTGGGTCGTTGAGATGGGAGACTACCCAACCGAAGGTAATGTGCCGTTAAGCCGAATCGTTGTGTTGGAAGATAAGGATGACGATGGCTTCTTTGAGTCGTCGACGGTGTTTGCCGACAAACTCCTTTTTGCAACAGGTGTTCAGCCGTGGCAGAACGGTGCACTCGTCACCGCGCAAGGACAACTGCTAATGCTGCATGATACCGATAGTGATTTGCGTTCCGATTCAACCGAAGTTTGGCTCGAAGGCTTTTCTACTGGAAATCCACAGCTTCGAGCCAACCATCCTGTCATCGCTGCTGACGGTTGGTTGTACATTGCCAGTGGGCTTCGCGGCGGCAAGATCAAAGCAAGCCTTCCGTTTGGAAAAGCATCTGCTGAAACGCTGGACTTAACCGGTTGCGATCTTCGAGTCCACATGCTCACCGGACGCATCGAGAGCATCGCTGGTCCAACTCAGTTCGGTCTTTCATTCGATCAATTCGGACACCGATACGGCTGCTCCAATCGGCAACCTTGTTTTGAAATCGTGAGCGAACGAGCCGATTTAAGTTTGAGCCCACTCTCTGGGCTAGCCACCGCGATTCACGATGTGTCGCCCAGCAACGCCGCTTCGATAGTCCACCCGCTCGTCAATGCATGGACAACGTCCAATCTTCACGCCGGTCAGTTTACCGCTGCATGCGGCTTGCTCGTGACGCATAGCCGCCACTTTCCGGACGCTCCTTTTGCCACAGCACTCACTTGCGAGCCCACCGGTTCGCTCGTGCAACGTCGATCCATCATGCGGAAAGATGGACTTTCCCAAATTACCGACGAAGCTCCAGAACACGAGTGGCTGGCAAGTCACGATCCCTGGTTCCGGCCCGTCGACCTTTACGAAGGCCCCAACGGTGACATCTATGTAGTCGACATGTATCGGGCTGTCATCGAACATCCCGAGTGGGTCCCTGCGGAACTCAAAAAGCGCCCTGACGAAAGAATGGGTGATGCGCATGGTCGCATCTATCGCATGTCTCGAATTGACAAAAATCCTTCATCCAAGGAAGGCCACAAGTCGACCCAGGTGTTAAACGTTGCCGATTGGCTCTCTCATTCGAATTCATGGAATCGCAATATAGCGGCTCGATTGGTCCTCGAGGCAGCAGCCAATGGAAACAAAGAATCATGGATCGCCAACCTCCAAGAGATATGTACATCAACCAAGACGCAACCGATTGGCGCAATCGCCACTGCTTGCTCACTACTGGCCGCATGCGATGCGTTGGAGGAACCGACCGTAGCATCGCTGTTCCGAACACCCAGCCGCGAACTACGATCGATGGTTTGGTCCGCAATGCGTCAAACTTCGATGAAATGGGAGCCCAAGTGGATCGATGCGGCGACGCTCACATTTGCTGATCCGAATGCAAGCCTCGACGAAATGAGAGCGGCCGCGTGGTTTGTTGCCGCTCAGGAAGACAACCCAAATCCATCCACACGCGAGGCGATGAATCGATTTGCCGCGTCAGCATCCAAGTCGCTTTTTCAACAGAATGAAAACCCTCAGCTTTGGATGGCAGTGTCGGCTGCATCGCGAACAAACCTTTCGTTTTTGCTGACGAGTTACCTAAATGCGATTGGAGAGGCAGGGTCAGACGACGCCCGCAGGCTTACGAGAGAACCTGTTGTTCGGATTGCTTCTAAAATTGGGCAGCATTGCACGGAAACTGAGGCACAAACCTGGATACAAAACAGCACTCGTGATTTATCCGTCACGTCAAATCCCGCAACGCGAAATACGAGCTTTGCTATCTTGGAGGGCTTCGTCCGCTCAGGCAAGCTGTCCATCGTTCCAGATAGCATTCTCGAAAAAGTGATTCAACGATCGGCGATATCGGACAACGACATTAACAATCAACGAGCCGCAATTTCGATTTTGGCCACAAGTAAATCAGCCTCATCCAAAATTTTAGTGCTCAAACTGCTAGAGTCCACCGATAGCATGTTGCTCAAGACCGCCATTGCCACCTGCTCCGTCCATGACACGCCCGAGTTTGCAACGTGGCTTCTGCAGCGATTACCTTCTGCACTACCCGAGATTCGACAGGACATCTTCAATGCGATTCGCAACAATCCCAGGCGGTTGTCGTTGCTCGTCGACCAACTGGAATCGGGCACAATGTCCACGAAGCTACTGGATGCATCTCAAATCCAAAGCTTAAATACGGTTCAAGACAGTTCCAACGCACCTCGACTTTCGAAGATACTATCTGCGTCGATCAACACCAACCGGCAAAAAGTCATCGACGACTATGCTCAACAACTTTCGACAATTCAGGTCGACACAAAGGACAATCGTGGCAAAGCGGTCTTCGTCAAAAACTGCTCAGCATGTCACCGAATGGATGGAGTTGGAAGCATGGTTGGACCGGACATCTCGGACTCGCGAGTGCATACGTTCGAAAAACTGCTCATTTCGATTTTGGACCCCAATCGTTCGATCGATGCAAACTACTTTCGCTACTTGGCTCGCACGGAAGATGGAATCGTCGTCGAGGGTTTACTTAAGGATGCGAACTCGCAAACGATCACTTTGCAAAGCCAGAACGGCACGATGACAACCTTAAGCCGCTCAGAAATAGTAGAGCTCAAAAGTTCTGGAACATCCTTGATGCCAGAGGGAATCGAATCGCAAATATCAGCAAGAGACATGGCCGATTTGCTTTGGTACGTGAAAAACTGGCGGTACGCTGCTGACAGCGTACCAGCCAACGCGACGATCAAGTGAAGGTTGCGAAGCTTGGATTGTCTGGTTACAACGAAGATGCGTACCCGAAACTTTCGCTGAACCGTCGTGACCATTGGAAATTCATTTGATGAATACGCCACCGATGCCGTTTGAAAATTCCGATGTCCGAATGAAGGGCTTTGCAAGACGTACAACGGTCGACGCGGCCGTCGCATGGATTGATTTCTCGCTGCCCGATTTTCGTAGCCTTCCCATCGAAGAAGTTTCATTGTTCCATAGCTCCGGTAGGGTTCTCGCCTGCGACGTGAATAGCAGTGTGAATGTGCCAGGATTTACCCGTTCTATGATGGACGGTTTCGCGATTCGCGCTGAAGAGACTCATGGAGCGAGCGCTTACAACGCATTGCCGTTCCACGTTGCAGGAACGTCTTTTCCCGGCACGCCATTTTCGGGAATTGTAATGCCGGGACATGCAGTGCGCATTATGACCGGCGCGCCGATGCCCGATGGTGCCGACTCGGTGATTCCGGTCGAGTACACGGAATCTCAAGATCAGACCGTGCTCGTGATGGGAGAAGTGTCCGCAGGAAAGCATGTCGGTGTCATTGGTGAAGATGTGCGCAATGGCTCGTTGGTGCT
>JAYVPE010000632.1:0-3472 GCA_043757575.1 Pirellula sp. | reverse complement strand
TTGATTTTGGCTGATTTGCTTGCTGGTAGCTGCATACTTGGCGCTGCGGATTCGTGACTCTAGTTGCGAGATGAATTCTTGATCTGCAACTTGCAACGACAGATCGATCGTTGCCGAATTCGCAGTAGCCGATGCGGATAACCGCCGAACCGTTGCGTCCTGTCCATCAGGCAGTCGGTTCGAAAGTTCGTTTAGCTCGGATAACCAATCGACTTGATCGGCCAACCAAGTTTGCACGGCAAGAACTTGGTCGGACTTTTCTTGGTACTTTGCAGTTACCTTTTTGGTATTATCCAGTTCTTTTTGAAGGGTATTTATTTCGATTTGCAGTTGCCAAGCATCGGACAACAGGAAATAGACAGCGATACCCAAGACGGCGGCTGCACAGACTCCGATTGCAGCCCATCGGACCGTAGGGTTCGTTGGTTTAGGAGCCCGTTTGGGTGCCAACAAGTTTACGGAGAGCGCGTTGTTGACGAAGTCCCATGCTGCCCCAGCATTGGCGGCTGAAGTGGTGACGGAAATGCTTTGCTCGTCATCGCTCGCCGCTGCGTCGATCTTGGGTGCTTCGTGGACCTCCCAATCTACAAGCGGATCTATCGTATAAATCGACGACTCCCCGCGATCCTCAAGCGCTTGAGCCACTTGTCGAGCTGCGTCGCTCGTCGCAAACACATACCATCCTAATTGCAATTCAGCCGTTTCTTGCGGTAATAGCGTCAAGCACCTTCGCAGTTCCATCCAAATTTGTTCGGCAACACGGGCTGGTTCCTCGGTACTCAACCGAATCGTTCGCAAGAGGATCGGATCCGATCCACGGCATACCGCCAGTTCTACTTCACCGGTGTAAAGATGCACGGATACAGCTAACGTCTTGTCCAAAATATTTTGTCGTCGGAGGATACCGAGTGGAGCGAGGTGCCGGGAGCAGATGGCTGCCAACCGAAATCCCGCCGCAGCTACTTGTTTTTGCAAAGAGTTAAGTTCTTTAGCAGGCAACGCGAACACCAAGACTTGGTTGCCAACGTTTTTATCCGCTTTCGGATGGGCGACAATGTGGAAGTCCACTATCGGTGGCTCGTCCGTCTCGCCTAGTTGCTGCTCAACTTCACTCGCAATGAGACTTGGAAGTTCGCTGTCCTCAGCAGGTGGCAAATTAAGCGTTGGTTGATCGAGCTCGGGACGCGACAATAGGACGACTAGACGTTGAACTGAGATCGAACGATCCCGAAAGTGCGTCGCCAGGGCCATTAACGGATCGCCAGTCTCCGTATGAGCAATCGCTCCGAAATCGTTGGCCGTTACCGTTTTGGATTTAAGTGAAACCACCAGGAAGTAAATTTGCTCGCGGTCCCAGTGCACTACCGCGATGCGCCCCGTACCGGTGTTGCCAGTTGCGTGTTTCCGCATATTCGATAGTTGTTTCAATAGCTTCATGGTTTTACGTCGGCCAGTTGCTCAATCGGAAAACCGCGGTCCCAGGGATGCCAGACTTTTTGATTTCGCAATTGCGTTGGGCTTTCACGTGCGTCAATGGTCGCGGTGGTCCGATAAACGGCGCTCTGACTGTCACGGTATCCGACTGCCTGAACGGAATAAACATCGCTACGGCAAGTAAGGTAGGGTTCAAGTTCCTTTAGTTTGGCAAGGTCGACTACGTCTAATAGCCAGGTAATTGTGTCAAGTTCCTGAGTTGTCGCCATTGCGTTCGTCGATCCAGATCGTTTCTGTATCATTTGCTGGGCTAACGACAAATCCAGACCGGGTACTCCCGCCAGAACTTCCGCTGGCGCTTCGGAAGCATCGATACGCCCCTCCGAAACCGGCGACAAATCGACTGTTACATCGTCAAGCAGTCTTCCAAGATAATTACGAACCTCGGTCAAGTCACTCGAAAATGGATTGCGAAGTGTCCGTTTTACAGGAGATGATTGACTTGTTGGACTACGAGATGGGCTGGATGTGCTTAAGGGTGGAAGATCCACTACAGCCCCTACTAGGTCGAGTGGACTTCGGAACGTGAAGATTGCAGCTTTCCCGAAATCCGGTGTCCAATCTTGGACTAATTCAGTTGACGAACTCGCAACCGTAACAGTGTTCCCAGGGTTTCCCGTCGAAGGGGCTGGTGGCACAGGAGCGCTTGGCGGTGTTGTTTGAGGTCGAGGAGTTGTTGGTCCAAATTGACGCAGAGCGATGACAAAATTCGCCCAATCTGCAGACCAAATCGAAGACAGTTGCCTATGCAGCGATTGAAGATCGGTTTCATTCAAAAAGATCCTAGACTGTCCATTTCGAGTCGCGTTGCGATGGCCACTAATCCAAGTTATATACCGCTGCAGCGGTTTGAATCCGCTGACCAGATTCGACGAACCCATCGATTGCTGTGAAGCGGCCCGATTCTGGCTTTGGTGTTGACTGGCAAAACGGATCTCTATCGGATCAAGCTGATAGTTTTGATTGAGATCGCCACCAAACCAGGCATGCCGAAGGTCTTCTCGGGACGCATGCGGCTCTTGTGCTGCACCCTTGTCGACACGGACCGAAACGCCAAACTCGCGCAACCAAGCATCGACCATTGCTTCGCTAACGCCCGGCAAGCCAAGCAAAGTAGCGCGAGCGTGTCCAGGCTTCATCCGGTCCCATGCAATCAATGTGGGTATGTGAATCTTGGCAGATTCGTTCTCCAATCCAAAGCGAATTGGAAGCAAAGGGGTCCCTGCAATCTGAGAGGATGAAAGCGGGCTATTGATTGCGTCATCCGCAGTTCGGGGCGAGACCAAGCAAAAACGCCACGCATTCGGATCTCTGTTGGACTCCGTAGCAGTCACAGTAGCGTCTACTGAAATATCCCGAAAGATAGCTGCATTGTCGACCAATCCGCCAACACTCATCCGCTGAGCTGGAGACATCTCGACGATCGCAGCCGCCAGCTCCATTCCACTGATGGCAGCAAGTCTCGCATGAACCTGTTCCTCGTGCAATCGCGTCAAGCGATACTGACTCTCCATGTAGAACGAAAATCGATAGGCACCTAAAGCAATTAACATTACCAGAACAACAACGACCAGCAGTGCCATGCCCCTGCGTTGGCGGTTTCGTTGGCACTTGGAAATTCGTTTGGTGATGGCTCTTGTCAAGGGAGATCTCGTGGCATCGGTTGCTTAGCGGCAGCCTTGCTCTTGGAACTTCCCTTGCCAACGAGTATTACGATCTGCACTTCGTTGGTCGACGATTCCATGAGACCTTGATCGCTCGCACTCGATATTTCCGCCGTTGCTTCGGATGACAATACGGAATCTGCGAACGGCAAATCATTAGCCAAGACATTTTCAGTGGACGAACCATCTCGCTCGCTTTGCCGTGCACTTGCTGCGGAAGCAGGCCGCATCTCGGACACGGAGGGGAAGTCGAAGCCAAACGCGATTCCTCGCGGTAATCCACCTTGGTGCGTGCTGTTCCATTCTGACTTCCA
>JAYVPE010000631.1:0-3476 GCA_043757575.1 Pirellula sp. | reverse complement strand
CCTGCCCACACGACGCAGCCTTTCGCATGTCCGGTGAGCAGCTTAAGGAGACGGTTTTAATAAGAGGAAAGGGATGAATTGCATCAGCCCGGATTATTCACAACCCGATGCGTAAGCGAGGGACCAGCACACAATCCCTCGCTTACAGGCCTGTTGATTCAATGCGATTTGCAAAAATAATGATAGCCGGTGGGCGTTAGCCCCGGTTGTTGGCGAGTAAACCGACGCTAACGCGTTGCGGCTAATTAAATCAACAAGCCGCTAGCATGCGTTTGAAGTCCAATAAGAGAACCGCAGCGAACTCGACATAGGGTATTCAAGGTGCCGCCGGGCAAGTGCCCATTTTGCCCAAGCCGACTAATTAACTAATCCCGGGCCGTAAAGGACTTTGGTCCGCTCGGAGCTTTTTCGATGATATCGTAGAGATCAAGTTCTTGCCTGCCAGCCAACATCGCAAACAGTTCCTTGATTCTTCGAAAAGCATCCGATAATCCCACTCCAGCTCCCTCTTCGATATTTCCTCCCCGTAAAACATAGAAGCCGGGTTCGCTCGCCATAAAGGAACCACCATCTTCAATGCGCATCAACTGTTCTCGTCCCAATTCACTTGAGAGCGTGCATGGTCGGCCACCTGTCAAAGAAACGATCGCATCGCATTGCATTTCGACCGTCGAGTCATCGTCCTTTAAAAATTTCAACAGATATTGCCCCAATTCATTTCGCTGAATCAGCTCGACGCCGAGCGATTCGAGAACGACAATATTTCCGGATTGCGCTTCCCGTATTGCATTCAATGCTTTTTCCATGGCGAGGCTGTCATGTCGCCTATCCGGGCGAATCATCCAGGTCAATCGACTGCCTCCTTCGTTGCCGAACTGCTGCAAATATTCGATTGCAAATTGTCCCGCACGAACCGATTGTCCTACAAGACATACATGTTTACCAAGAACCGATTTGGATTCGAATTTACGGTCCAGCGGCGTGTGCAAAAGAAACGAGTCGCGAAGGAAAGTCTCGCCTATCGCAAGTCCGCCTCCTGGCCCCATTCCAGACATTTTCTGACTTTCCCCTCGACAATCAATTACCACATCCGCGCGCGAAACCCATGGCCCTCGGTGACGACCGTCGACTAGGATTCGAAACTCATCGTTGCATCGCTCCTGCCGTTCGATCACATCTGAGACAAAAGTCCGATAACGAGAAACATCCAAGACAGGGCTTAAGAAATGGATGTCATCCAACAGCAAATCAGTCTTTGCAAGCGGCAGCAAATACTCTTCTGCATACGTTTTACCAGTGAACACGTCGTTGGAGCTTCTCCGTACGTATTCTGGATTCTGCGCTGCGATCGCAGCATGACCCATCGAGGTCGTGCATTCCTCAACCGTGACATCCAGTGGTCGATTGTGCCAATCCAGCATGCGATGAGCTACGCGTCGCTGTTCAAAAATCGAAACAAAATAGCCAAGAAACCGCGCATAGATCGCCGCCTCAATACCAACTGGGCCCGCACCGATAATGGCAATCGTCGCAGGAGCTTCCACCTCGGGATCCCAATCCAATTCCATCATGGCAGCGGCACATCTGCTAATGCGAATTCGACCGTCTGTTCCACTAAAGTTCCCGGTGCGCGAACAATAAACTTGCAGTCCTTTAGACCTTTTTCGATGTCGAAAAGGTAGGACAATCCAATCTCATTGTCATTCATTCGCGTCGTCGACCAACCAACGTGCTCTAAGCGTTTATTATTCGAATCCATCAAAAATGCTTCGTGTGTATTCGTCCAACCGCGAAACGCCTCGGCTGACTGCCCAGGCGAGTTGAGCGATAAACCAACCAAAATTTCGTAAATATCCCGATTTTTTCGGGCTTTTTCTAAAACGATTTTGAGGTTTCCAACCGATGCCGTTTTTTTTCCCTCCGTCATTAATTCATCAAACTCGAGTGTGGCTGGCTTTCCAGGGATAGAGACGAAGACTTTGCCGTTCCATCGAATAATTTTCTTTGCCTTTCGTTCTGGCAGGATGAAATCCAGACCAACCTGCATTTGCGATCCGCCTGCGGGAACAAACTCCGTTTCCTGAGCGTTCATTTTTGATTGCAGCACTTGCCCATCGTCGCAAATCAATTCCATGGCCTCCAGAGGGAATTTGACAAAGACGGGTACAAGCCTAGGCTCCCAGGAAAGCAACACCTGTATTTGCAATGTGCTCCGTGTTGGATCTTGAAGCTGATAGGTTTTCTGTACGGTCAATGGTTCCAAGCGAAAGACACCCGAATATGCCGCCGCTGCAATCCGTAGCGGTGCATTGACTGCACGAGGAATAAGCTGAATGGTTTCGCCGTCTCCACCATTGACAGTCGACTCTAGCTGATCGGCTACTTCATCAAAGGCTTCCCAAAATGGTGTCTCATCGAAGTCCGTTACGACTTCTCGATCTAAATTGGGAGAATCATTTAGTTGTATGGAGTTGCCTGTCTGCTCTGCAATCTTGGTCAACGCGTCGCGCCCGGACATCGAACCGCTCAGCGTAACTGTTGAGGGCAACGTAAATTCTTGCATCTCCATCATCTCAAGGGACTCGCGAAGGCGATCGATTCGCATTTTCCACTCGGCCGACGTGTCGGTTCCAATGGGAGGTAAAAACTCGATAACAGAAGAGCCCAATGCAATCAATTCCGCTTCCGCAGAATCGCGTGTTGCCTGCTTTGGTGAATCCAAATCGATTGACAGCTCGGCGACTTTCTTTTCTAAATTATCCCGTTCCACTTTGGATTTGGATATTCGCTTTTTCCCAACTGTTGGAGATCTCACCGTAGAATCCTGAACGCTATCGATTTTCGATTCCGGTTTGTCCTGTCCGAAGGTGCGTTGAAAACCATTGTGCCCCAAGAAAATGACACAGGAAATTAACAGTGACCGGGAATAAAAAATCACGAGTCGAGGATTCAACTGTTTAGGTGTTCGTCCTTGGTTGCATAGGATGAGGCCGGCATTTGGTGACCTTCTCAATGTGGATGAACGAGATCGATTAGCTCTTGATGTCCGCACTCGCATGTCCAATTCAAACTCTAGATCGAATGATTTTGTACGCACTTTCATCCGTTCACTGTAGTTAAGTAGTCTACACAATTCCGGCATTGGGTGCAAAAACCACCTAAAGTCTTATATAGCAAAGGGGAAAAAGAGCCCGCTTTCGCTTCCAAATTCTGGAAGCGTAAGCGGGCCCTTTTGACCGTGAAAGATGGGCGAAACCTAGTGCGAATAGGTCTGTCGGTTTTCGTCCGAGATGTCTCGGTCATTCGACGCCACTAAGATCACGGTACCTCCTTGTTAAGGGAGCGCCGGTGCTGAACATACTCCGTCAGCACTGCATTAATCGCAGTTCCACCGCGATTGTCGAGTTGATCGTCTCTCGATGCTTATGATGAAAAGCACATGCCGTGCCAAACTGCTTGTTACTTCCAATCGTTTC
>JAYVPE010000630.1:0-3479 GCA_043757575.1 Pirellula sp. | reverse complement strand
CTCTAGCCTTCGCCGAAACGACGGCCGCGCTTCCTTCCGCGAACGGAGCGGTCGTCGACAGGTCCTTGATCACAAGTTCCATCGTGCTCTTCGTAAAGCGTTGGTCGTGCGGGGTCTCCGGTATTTCGTCGAGCAAATCATAAGCATGTCGCAACTCAGCCAATCGCAATCGCAGACTTTCGTTATCAACAAGGCTTCGTTCCAATGCAGTCGCTTCGAGCGGAGGCAACTCACCGTCAAGATAGGCGGTCAATTGCTCGTCGACGGATTCCATGTCTGCGAGATTCATTCCTTCGTTTTCTCCTGGACGGAGTTAGATTGGCTAAAAAGCGGACGGTTCGCTCCATCATTTACTTTGATCGCAACAGATCCCGGAATCGTCCCGCTGGAAACATACGGTTCCAAAAGGTTTTTGAGGTTCACTCTGGCTCTACTCAATAGGGACTTGATCGCCTTTACGCTAAGCCCCATGGTTTCGGAAATTTCTTGGTAACTCATCCCTTCGAATTTGCTCAACATCAATGCGATTCGCTGACGTTCCCCTAAAGCTTGCAAAGCCTGTAAAACAACGGCGGAACGTTCTACGTGGTCGATACGTCGCGACGGTTGAAACCCGCTCGGTGCGATTGCAATATTTTCAATAATCAACTCGGATGATGAACTGTTTTCGCTGTGGGAAAGCTGATATTCGCGGCGATGAGAGGAATCTCGTACGTGGTTGGAAGCGATATTGTTTGCGATTCGGTAGAGCCAAGTCGTGAATTTGGCTGTGGGTAAATATGTTTTTCGAGCCTTATAAACCCTCAAGAATACATCTTGGGCTAGGTCTTCAGACTGCTGAACATTGCTAACCCAACCTTGCATAAAGCGCTGTACCTTGCCCTGGTGTCTGTCTATCAGCATTTCAAAAGCGACTGCGTCATCGTCTCGAACGCGCAGCATCAAGCCGACGTCCGGGTCGGCGGCTGCATTTTCGAACGGATTTGGCGAATTGGGCAAAGTATTCTGCAAAGCAAAAGATAGGAAGCTGCTCAATAATAACCCTGTATGCCCCCAAAGGTTTTGACGGCAGGCCGAATCTTTCCAACCATTTTCCCATCATAGCCGTTTCCCCTAGGGGACGACATTGGTTCGAAGTACGTGTCCATCTGCATGCATTAGCCGAAATTCAATAGATTTCACTCGTTTCCAAGCCAGACGGCTTGTTGATTTAATTAGCCGAAACGCGTTAGCGTCGGTTCAATCGCCAACAACCGGAGCTAACGCCCATCGGCTAATTTCTATTTTTGTAAATTACATTAAATCAAGAAGCCCTACAACTCGGGAACGAGTTTGCGAGGATCCAGTCGTTAGTTTGCGGAGAGTCTGCCCCGCATTACAGTCCCATTTCTTTATGTAAATACTTTGCATCATAGACAATCCCGGTGATCCAAAGCACATAGCGGATGTCGACGCCAATCGAGCGGCTGTAACTCTCATTCCAGGCAAAGTCGTTGATCGTTGCTTCGAAAGTTCTGTCAAAATTGACTCCGACCAATTCACCAATTGAATTGAAAACGGGGCTGCCTGAGTTTCCACCGGTCGTGTCAGTGTTGTACAAAATCGCCACTGGAACTTGACCCAGTTTGGGATGAACGAACCGACCAAAGTCTTTTGCCTTAAAGCGGTCTATGACTTCCTTGGGCGTGATGTAGGGTTCTATGCCCGTGGTCTTGTCGATAACTCCCTGTAGGGTCGATATGGGGGTCTTTTGAATTGCATCGGCTGGCGAATAGCCCCGCACTCGACCATAGGTGATCCTAAGTGTGGCGTTGGCATCCGGCAGAAACTGAGTAGGCTGAAATGCCTGCTTTACCTCAATCAACGAACCGTACAACTGCCCTAATCGACCATCCCGCTCCTTGTCCAAATCGCGAAGTGATTTATAAGTCGGATACAACTGAATCATTAGCTTCAAGACAGGATCCGCACTCAATTCAAGCTCGGATGGCGATTTCTTTAAGCACTCGTCCACAAAAGATACATCGCTTAGCCGTGTCGATCCCACTAATGTTTCGGCTCGTTTTGCAAATGAACGACTGTCATCTAGCAATGACGAGAATGGCTCAATATCCCGTGCGCTATTGATTTTGCTCAACCGTTCCAGCATACCAGCGAGCATGATCGAATCGGTTGGCGAATGCCAATCTGCAACATCCAACTTCAACTGTTGCACGGTAAGATCCATGTTGCGATTCATATAAGGTGTTTCGCGATCCAAGTCTTCCTTTACTCTTTCGACTGCCGCATCATAAATCGTAAAAGCAAACGACATCGCACGGCATGCAGATTTCAATTCACGCAAATGGATCTCGAGTGACCCCATCGACGTCATTTCATCGTAGACCAAAGCAATATCCTTAAGAAGCGCCCCGTACTTTTCGCGGCGAATGGAGTCTGACTGAATAAAAGACTCCAGATCCGACTCGGATTTTTCACGCGTTGCAACGATGTTAGCCCGCCGCAGTCCCAATAATTGTCCGCGCGATCGTTTCTCTACATTTGCAAGTGACTTGGTACGAGTAGCATGCAGAATCCCAACAGAACGATCCAGAGCGGCTGCTTTGTCCATTTCACTAATTTGCCAAGCGTAGAGTTCAATGATGGCAGGCAATCTCACATCCTGTTCGTATTTCAAGAAGCTGGCGGTCTTTTGCCGAACCGTCCGACCAGGGTATCCGAGCAAGAACACGAAGTCTTCCTCGTTCGCTCCTTGAGGAGCCACTTGGATCACCCGCTTCGGATGGTATGGCACGTTGCTTGAGGAGTAATCAGCCGACGATCCATCCGGTGCAGTGTATGCTCGCATGAATGAGAAATCCCCTGTATGCCGAGGCCATTCCCAATTATCGGCTTCACCTCCAAAAGCTCCCACCGAGACGGGCGGAGCGAACACCAATCGAATGTCCTTAAGATAAGTATACGAGAACAATACATAAGTCTTGCCGGCAAACATCTCGGCAACCTCGGCGCGTTTGCCTTTGCTCTCTTTCTCACTCGCAAGTTCGATTTCTTTTCGGCGCTTATCAATGGCTTGAGTCCGCTCCAAGAACGTCATCCTGTCTGTTACTACCGAGAGAACTAGTTCGGAAACGTCTTTGTATCCTTCGGTGATCCGAACCGTGTAGTTGGGCGCTGGCACTTCATCACTCAACTTGTTTGCAATAAACCCATTCGTCAATAAATCGTTAGTGGATGTGCTCGCTTTTTGTATCGCATCGAATGCGCAATGGTGATTGGTGATGATCAAACCATTGCTCGACACGAATGAGCCCGTGCATCCATTGACGCGACAGATGCCGTCGACCAAACTGACCTGCCCAGGATTGAATAGCTCCTTGGGGGTCAATTGCATCCCTTTGTCCGCCAAGTTAAGGCGTGACAATTCGCTGATCGGAAACATCCCTTCATCGCTCCAGACGCGATTGCAAACGAACTGG
>JAYVPE010000629.1:0-3480 GCA_043757575.1 Pirellula sp. | reverse complement strand
ACTCGATGCAATAGGGATCGAATTCGCCATCCGAAAGCAGCACGATCCTTTCTGGGGATAAGCCAATGGCAACATCCATTCCGGGGATCGGATTTGTTCCGCCTCCGCCGTTAGTAACGTTAAGCCACGCAAAAGCTTCTTGTTTGTTCTTGCTGCTTGCGGTGAGCAACGCAAACTGAATTGGAAATGCATATGCTCGGTCGTCAAAGAGAATGACTGCGAATTTTTGATTGGGCGTCAACAATTCGATCGCCCGGGTCATGGATGCTAAAACTCGTGGTAGCCGATCTGGATTTTGCATGCTACCGCTGACATCAACGACAAAGACGGTACTTTTAGCTGATGGCCCTTCTCCAATGAACGGATTGCGCCCGCCTGATGCAACAATCTCAGAACCACTCTTGGTCCCAGATGTGTTTGCAGAGGACTTGGGCCTTGAGGGTGCCTTTGGTTGATAGGTCAAAAGCATCGGAACAGACTGTTGCTCCGTTGGATCATCTTCTGCCGATGCTGTTTCACTGCTATCGTTGGGGGACGCCACCACCGGGTTAGTTGTTACCGGACTTGGTTGGGTTGGTAACGACTGAGGTGCATCCATTGCTTTCGATGTGCCATTATCGATGGACAGAGTAACAGCACCTCTCACCCGAGACCCAACGTCTTTTCCGTCTGTGCGACCGCCACCGTTCGAACTAAGTAACATCACCGGAATCATAAATAGAGCCATCAAGATCCCGGCGGAAATTGCTGCCGCCAAAATCCAATTGATTTTATGGTCGGTATCCTCTGCCGAGCCTAAATCCGCTTGTTCTCGGTGTTTCGGAACGGGTGGAGGCAAAGGCGGAGGCTTGGAAATTGAGGGTAGTTTCGACGTTGATCTCAAAAGTTCATCCTCCATTTTTATCGAATAGGAATCAGCTTTTTAAAATAAGAATCCGCAATACCATTGTACGCTTGCCGAAACGATTGCGCCATTCGAGATCGAATCCAAGTAAAGTTGTAACTCGGCTTCCAGTCGAGCCGCTCCGTAGGCACGTTGGCCACATTCGGACTTGTGCCATGTGAGGCCAAGTTATGGTCAGCAAAGACGACAGTGCAGAAGGCCATTTTGTGCTCAACGACAGTAGGTTGCTCGGATTACTCGGACTGCAGAGGAGCTTCGCGATTGACACTAAAACCATTCCCTCTTTTTGATTGCGTAGGTTTGGTAAAACTCTTCGTCCGATTTTGCGTTGAGGATCGGAATTGGGTATAATCAAAAAGTCTACGCAATTATGGAGTTCATTTCATGGAAGCAAAAACGTGGAAAAGCAAGACATTTCAAATCTGACTGCCGAGTGGGCTGGGCTTGTTCGTCACGTTGCGAAAGATCAAGTTTCGGTCGAGTTTACCGACGGTGCCATGTCAATCGCTCAACTGATACCAATCAAGAAATTGGTATCGATGAAAGATTTCGCTTCGATCATGGCGGCAGTTCCTTCGCTCGGTGAAGACGCAGAATCGTTTGCGAGGGATGTTGAATCAGTCCGGAGAAATTTCAAGGAAGTTACGGATCCATGGGAATCGTAGTCGATACTGGCGTCTTTATTCTGTGGGAACGCCGTGGGCATTCAGTGGAATCGAGATTGTCGCAATTAGATCGACCTGGATTCATTTCGGTTGCATCAGCCTCCGAACTCTTGGTAGGCGTGCACCGAGCGAATACTTTGGAACGACGCAACGCAAGAAGTCTATTTGTCGAAGCTCTCCTGCGCCAGTTTCCAATCCTCGAAATCGAACTTCCTGTTGCCCGCATTCACGCCGATCTTTCGGCTGATCTGACGCAAAAGGGAACTACGATTGGGTATCACGATCTTTGGATAGCGGCAACGGCTATGAATTATGGCTATTCCGTTATGACTACGAATGCGAGGGAGTTTTCGAGAATTCCGAATCTGGAGGTCATACCTATCGAGATGAGCTAAACCTGAACTCGGTTGCGGAACGGAGTGAAACCTTGCCCCAATTAAGTCCTCGCGACTATTGTACTTTGGCTGAACCACCTGAACCAATGGAGATAGATTCCACATCATTCAAGGGGAGTAGCTGGTAGTCGTATCCAAGCCGCAAACAATTCTCTTTGAGTCTCGCGAATTCCTTGAATGAGTCTGGCCAAACCGCAACTGATAAGAAGGTGTCGTGCGGCGGTCCATTGGCAAGGGCTACTTCCAGTTGATACACATCCGCGGCGACCGATAAATCCCACCCCGCTTCTTTTTTCGGTTTGACCTCCGTCGAAAAAGGAGTCTTCGTTACGATGGCATGAGGAGCATAGTAGTTGCCGGAAATTCGATCGGTTGGATCGCTGATCAGATAGAGTTTTCCATATCGCATCGCGAATAGTAAATTTCCTTTATTTGTTATGCGAACAGACGGCAACTCTGTTTTTTGTACGCGAGAATCCAGTGCGTCATCAACCGCTTTGGCTTTGTCCAAGTACGCGGCCTGCGCGGCAACGAGTTTCTCCTCAAGTTCGGCTGACGCTTTCTTGCGATTGGTCACATCCACTTGTACCTCACTCAGCTTGAGGCTAACTAGAGCTTGCTCCGCTACCGCTTGATCTAGCCTCAGGTTTGCCTGCCGTATTTGTTCTTTCAGTTCGATTACCTCGCTTTGATCTGCCCCGCCGCGGAGTTTTTCGAGGGAATTGATAGTCGTCACAATCCGCCTTCTATCACTTTGCAGTTCTTTTAGCTTGCGAGAAAACTCATCGACTTCCGATTGCGGGATGTTTTCATTCGAGGGTCTTGAAGATTGACGCGGATCTTGCATCTTGGCAAGGACGGCAATCAGAATCGACAAAAATATGATTCCCCCAAATGCGTTGCAAATCGTATCGAGGAACAGATCGAGACTCGATGCGTTAATGCTGGATCGACGACGTCGGCTCACTTGTCCTCCAATTCATTCCGCATCTTTAGCGTACGATCATTGGCGATGACGTCGAATCCGTAACTTGCATGCAATTGGTCAAGCTTGTTCCGACACGACTCAAACGTTGATGCCGCTCCCGGTCGTACGAGCAATAAAAAATGGAGGTTTTGCAATCGACTGTCCACAACCCATTTTAGAAACTTATCGGCTCGACCGGTCCCAATGAACTTCTCTCGTACCTTGCGTTCTAAGTCGAGAAGTCCAATCTCACTTGCGGTCAGATCGACAACGACCAAATCCTTGCCACTCAGAGAGGCATCTCGAAAAACCATAGGATCATCCGTTTGCAAGTGGCTTATTTTGCGATCCAGAAACTCCAGTTTCTCAAGTAACTTCTTGAGTTCGTCTTGTTTGGGTTGGTTTGCGATCGACTCTTCTTGGAGTTGTTTGAGTTGCCCCTCGGCCGCCACCAGTACGGTGAATACCAACGCCGCCAACCCAGATAACCAAGGATTGGAAGTCATTCCTCCCATCGAGGTGAAGCCCAGTCTTTGCTCCCAATCCATC
>JAYVPE010000628.1:0-3480 GCA_043757575.1 Pirellula sp. | reverse complement strand
AAATTGGACAGCAGGGAGTCGAGCGATTGCGAACGATTTGTAGCGCGATGAAAGCGGCTGGAGTCCACGATGAATTTTATCAAGTCGATGTGTCGATTGCTCGCGGGTTGGATTACTACACAGGTGTCGTGTTCGAAACCGTCCTAGGGGATCTGCCCAGTATTGGCAGCGTATGTAGCGGCGGACGGTACGACAATTTAACTGGGCTTTACACCAAACAGCATCTTCCTGGCATTGGTGCGTCGCTTGGACTGGATCGGTTGCTGGCGGCCTTGGAGCAATTAGGGCTCATTCCAAAGACGGTTTCATCTGCGGATGTGTTCATACCGCTTTTCGATGCCAACCGGATTAATGACTACTTTCAGTTGGCATCGATCGTACGCAATGCTGGCTGGTCAGCGGAAGTTTATCCTGAGGCAAAGAAACTCGGGCAGCAGCTCAAGTACGCTGATCAACGGGGTTTCCGTATTGCTTTGATTGCTGGCTCGCAAGAACTCGAATTGGGCGAAGTGCAAATCAAGAATTTGGCTACCAAGGTTAGCACTACGGTCCAATGGCGGAAAACTCCCGAAGCGTTCGTAGCTTCGCTGACCAACATGATGCGACTGCCTGATCTCATAGCCTAATGTTTAATCTGTTTGGCCGTTTGGACCTTCTTGATCAGGCAGAATCAACGCCTAGATTCTTTAGTGCATCCAACAATTGTCGACGAAGTGTGGCCAATGACAGCTTGAGTAATTCGTAAGTCTCCGTAGCGTTTTCTAGAGAACCAGAAGCCCCCATTTCTTCGAGAAGTTCAGCCAATTCTTGGGAATGACTTTTTCCAAAAAGCCTGAGCGTTCCTTTGATGGTATGACTTGATCGCTGGACCACTGCTTTATCACCTGCCCGCAGGGCCGCTTCCAATTGAGTTAACAGTGTCGGGTATTCGTCGAGGAATGACTCAACGACCTCACGCAGTAACACGATATCACCGTCCGTCGCTTTCAATGCCTGGGAAAGATCGATTGACTGCATTTGGTTATTCTCAACTTTCTATTTTTGGACGCATGGACGGAGAGCTTCGTATAGGGCTTGCTTTTTAAAAGGTTTGGTAACGTAGCCATCCATCCCCGCCGCCAAGCACTTTTCTCTATCACCAGTCATTGCGTGGGCAGTGACTGCGATAATCGGAACATGCCGATTGGAACCGGCCTCTCTGGATCGGATGGATTGCGTCGCTTCCAGTCCATCCATCACAGGCATTTGCACGTCCATAAGGATGACATCAAAATCATTATTGGCCCATGCATTGACCGCGTCAGATCCATTCTCCACCACGGTTACGGAGTGTCCCCAGCGTTTTAACAAACCGATCGCCAGCTTCTGATTTGCAAGACCATCTTCTGCCAAGAGAACGTTCAATGACGGCATGCTATCCGTTTCCGATAGCGAGGAAAGCGGGCGGAGAAATAAAGCATTTTTTTCACTGACCGTGTTTGCGAGTGCGTTAAAGAGTTCGGACTGTTTGACAGGTTTGTAAAGAAATGCAGCAATGTCCATGTTCTCAAATTCGCTTTTCGCAACACCAACACTCGAACTGAGCACAATAATTTTTGTTCCCACCAGCCTTGCATCTCGCCGGATTTCCGAACACAGCATGCATCCGTCCATTTCTGGCATGTTGTAGTCCGTCACTAACACCGGTAGTGATTGTGGAGGGGACCTCTGAAGCAGAGTCTGAAGGTAGTCGATGGCTGCTTGGCCTGATTCAACCGCATGCACCGCAAGCCCCCATGCGCTGAGCACCTCGACAAGAATTCTTCGATTTGTCGCGTTGTCATCGACGACCAGGATCGAAGTATCTTGAAATTGGACCGTATCTAATACAGCACTGTCAGCACGATTCGAATCCTTACCAAAGCCAGCATGAAATCGGAATGTACTTCCTTTTCCGAGTTCGCTCTCAACTTGGACGTCTCCGCCCATTAACCGAGCCAGTTTACGTGAAATCGCTAATCCCAGGCCTGTGCCACCGTATCTTCGGGTAGTGGACATGTCGGCCTGCTGAAACGCATCGAAAATTTTGTCATGATGCTCCCCCGCGATCCCAATCCCGCTATCCAAAACAGTGAACTCGAGTTCCGTCGATGTATTGTCCTCCGACAGCTTGCGCACGCTTAGCAACACTTCCCCTTCGTTGGTGAACTTGATCGCATTGCCGACAAGATTAAAGAGGATCTGCCTGAGGCGTGTCGCATCGCCCACAATCCATACTGGCACGTTTTCTTGACATTGCCAAATCAGTTCGATCCCTTTACGAAAGGCGCGGGCACCAAGCGATTTCAAAGTGGTCCCCAGCATCTCTCGCAGCTCAAACGAATTGAGCTCCAATTGCATTCGGCCTGCTTCAATTTTCGAAAAATCTAAAATTTCATTGATGATCGTCAATAACGATTCACCGGCTTCCATAACAGTGACAAGATACTCTCGCTGGTCTGTCGAAAGTCGCGTCTCGAGGACCAATTCGGTCATACCGATGATTGCGTTCATCGGCGTACGTATTTCGTGGCTCATGTTTGCCAAGAACTCGCTCTTGGCTATGTTTGCTTGTTCGGCAGCCAACTTTGCTTCCTGAAGAGCGATCTCTGCTATTTTGCGGTCGGTCACATCCCAAAAAATCGCTTGTGTGCCAATGACGGAGCCCAGTGAGTCGACAACCTGCGTCTTCAGGACCTCAAAGTAGTGGTGGCCAGTGCCATCCACATTTTCCTCTACGTCCTTGAAAAGCTCTCCCGTTTCAGCGACATGAACATCATCGCGTTGATATTTTTCGGCTAGCTCTCTTGGATAATGATCGAAATCAGTGGTACCTCGGATCTCGTCAAGGGAACGGTTAAGCAGTCTGCAAAAAGCCTGGTTGGCAAACGTAAAGCGTCCGGCAAGATCTTTCCGCATGAGGTAGACAGGAAGGTTTTCCACCAACGAAAGATAAAGTAATTGAGAACTCTCATGAGCTTGCTCAGCCAATGCAAATCGTGCTTCGCTCGCCCGAAGCGCATCCTCCGCAATTTTTAGTTTGGAAGCGTTGATTGAAGTTCTTTGTTTGCTACCAAGAAATACTTTAATCAACGCAAAAGCCGCCGCTATTACGGTCGCCATAATGACTATGCTGATCACTAGGGAAACGAAAAACGACAACTCTGGTAAACTAAAGGCAGGTGCCATTGCAACTGTTTCCGAGACTCGGTTCAAGGTCCAAACTGGATACACTTCTTCCAATCGCGATGGTAGGATTCTACCTCAGGATGGGTGCTATCACCACAGGAGCCTCAATGCCTTGGTTCGACTTCTGATAGAATTGGGCAACTTGTTAGAATTGACTTCCTATAAACAATTCGACCATTTCCATAAACCTACCAAGAGAGAAAAACACATGAGCGATTCCAATCCGTTTGCTCCACCGCCGACTTCGTCCTTGCTTTCAAACGCCTCTGGACC
>JAYVPE010000627.1:0-3482 GCA_043757575.1 Pirellula sp. | reverse complement strand
CCAGTGGCGGGCAGCCTTCTGCCCGCGAGCAAGCTGGCAGGTGCATTCAACTACATCCGCAACCATTGGGAAGCGTTGAATGTATTCGTAACAGATGGACGACTTCCGATCGACAACAACCAAGGCGAACGGCTGATGCGACGCGTGGCGGTTGGTCGCAAAAACTGGTTGTTTGTAGGAAGCATGCGCGCGGGCATACGCAATGCGAGCTTGATGACGTTGGTGGCTAGCGCGCATCGCAACGACTTGGACGTGACGATGTATTTAGAGAGTGTGATCACACACATGTTACGAGGCACGGCGAAAATAGATGAACTACTTCCGGACGTCTGGAAGAAACACCATCCGGAGGCGATACGCACGTATCGAACAGAGGTGCGTCAAGAGAAGGCATCGATCGCATTGGAGCAATCCGCCAAGCGTCGCGTTCGTAGCGAGCTTCGGAAATCGCTAAAGGGCTAGCCCTCGGGCCAGCCCGCCGAGCCGGGCCCGGCCCGGCCTCCGAAAAACCAGCCAATCTTGCCTGTACGCTTACCGTGTGTGGTGACGCAACGATTTCTCTCGGGCGATTTTAAATAGCGAAAACACAACGAATTCATTGCTCATTCAATGCAATCGGTGGCTGACACCTTTTCGCTTTTCTGACACCTTTTCGCTTTCTCCTTTTCGCTTTCTCCGCATAATCAAAAAGCACTTGAATCCAACGATCGCAAAGCCAATGAGAATCACCCCACGATGTTTACTTGGGATCACAATAAAAATGAATTAGACGAAATCAAAAATTCCACAAAAAGCAGCGACTGCCGCTTGCCAAACCCAGGACTTCATAGTCGCCTGTTCATTGCGAAGGCACGCGATGAAGACACTCCAATCGACGCGAATTGAGTTGCGTCCCATTTTTGCTTCTCCGGAATGAACGGCAATTCGACCGACAAATCGCTCAAAAACCCCATCACACGTTTTCGTCACCTTGATGTTCGCGGAGATTGAGAAGTTTCGCCAAGCCTGTCGAGAACTCGAACACCGTTATTCAGAATGTCCTGGGAGGTTGCTAGCCAAAAAGCGCAACGGCATTGCTCTTGACCCCAACGTAGTTCCCTTTTGTTTCCTCTATTACCAATCACCAATTTCAAGAAAAATCGTCTGAGCCGATGGAAAGAACCAAAGATGCCAATATCGTTCGCGGTCATTATCGACATTAAAAAACTTTTCACACTCTCCCTCTGTATCATGATGCCACCAAGTCGGTGCGTCAGTCCCCAGAAACGAATCGAATTCAACGTCGTCAACGTACTCTTTTAGTCTAAAAAGATTTACGAGCTTCGATCGGGTCTCAACCCCTCCGCTAATCTCGTAGATCTTAATTGTATCAATACCATGACGTATCGTAGCGGAATTTACTACTTGCCTCGACTTAACGATACCATTGAAATCCCGCATGGAAGCGCCGGAATTGCATGAAGCTACGCAAACGGCAAGAACGAAACCATACGTAAGCATAGCGCGATTTGCCGCGTACTTCGAGGCATCAGTGATCATCGTTACACGGATCATATAGATTGCTCCACTTCCAAGTGTGATACCAAGTGGCATTCAGCCCATATGGCTTGGAACCGGGCCAATCATGTTTCCCAAAAAATCCGCCAACATCCAGAGGGTTTTGAAACTTATCCCTAACTGAGAATGTGATGTCGCAAGAGCCCTTCGAAGAACTTATTCCGACCGACCCATCGCAGCAGTTAACACAATCAATCGAGATTTTGCAAATTGCGAGAAAGGTCACACATGATTGGCCCATAACTGTAAGAGGGTCAGATACGCTACCGCCAGCAGTCGTATGAATTCCACCAGGACATACCCTTCCTTCTTTGAGCAATGTATCTTTGCTAGAGATATCAATGCTCGCACTTGTCTTTCCCGAAATGCAATCTAGCTGGGACTCAAGACTTGGTAGCAAGCTCCTCTTTAAATCGTTGTATACCTGCGGTTGAATATGGTTCCACCAAGGAATCAACAGTCCAACTTGCGCAATATCAACGTCTTGACCAAGACCTGCGTAATACCACGCAAAAAAATCTGGCACCTCCCATTTCTGGCCAATCGGCTTCACGCCAAATTCACCATTAAAATCCAGATACATCAGCGGCGATGAGTAAACGTAATTGTACTGAGATGGCCCGCCCCTCAATCCTATCGGGTCTCTGGTGCGCATTCCAGATAGTAAGAGCATTGCAAAGAGGGGATCAACGCTAGTCCACCTAGCAATTGATGGCTGGTACGTTCTAGCTCTGATGTAGAACAGACCGGTTGCTGTGTCGAAGTAATAGCCAACATTGCCTACCCAACGGAACGGATTGACCGTTGTTCCGGTGCTTGAGATTGGATTACCCCAGGCGTCGCAAAGATATGAATCGGTAACGACTTGGCTAGCGTTTGTCAGTGCCCGCGTCGAACCAAGTGAATCCGTGTGATACCAGTTCGATATCGAGGATCGGCGCTGACTGATCAATTTTCCAAACTGTTGCGGTTCCTGCGTATAAAGAGCTTGCGTTGCATTCGAGGCATCGAGCTCACTCAAATACGCATCTGCACCTGGGTCCCATACAAACTTGACCGTCTCGCTTGCTGACTGTTTGGTAACCCGCCTGCTATCGGAGTTGTAACTCATCGTCACACGCGAAGTATCTGGGAGTCGATACAAGATCGGCTGATTCTCGTAATCCCAAGTGGTCGTCGTGCGAGACCCGGTTGGCGGCTGTTCAACCTGTTGATTTCCTGCGGTGTCATAGGCGAATGTGGTACGGCCCCCTACCGCTTGGCTATAGCGGAGTTGATTTGCAACATCGTAAAGCGAGGTTGTGCGAACCGCATCGGCATTCTTGACGGTTCGATTGCTGGTTGAGTCGTAAGTAAAAGTGTTTACAAACGCATTAGCCCCAGTGCGACGTTCTGCAGTGAGTCGGTTGTCATTATCATAAACCCAGCTAACGCGTGCTCCACCTGCTTCAAGAACAGAAACAGGATTTCCAACGGAATCGAATTTGTAATCGAAGGTCGTTATGGTAACTCCGGCGGACGTCCGATTGTGAAGCTGTGTAATGTTGCTGGCAGAATTGTAGATGAAAGATGCGCGTGTGCCATTTGAAAAGCGTTGCACCGTGCGTCGACCTGCATCGTCGTAGGTGTACGTTGTCCGTTCGCTAAATGGATTGGATACCGCCGTCAGTTGAGAAGCCGCATCGTACATGTAGGTAATTCGACCAGCATCCGGTGCATTGAGGCTTTCGCGCCTACTTATCGCATCGTAGATGTAGGTAACCGATTTTCCGTAGGGCTGTTTCGACGACGTGGAGTTCCCCAGTGCATCATAGGCATAAGTGTAACGACCAGAGTTGTCGGCCATCAACGTGCGTTTACCCACCGCATCGTATGCTAACGATGTTCGACTTCCATCAGGATATCTACGGCCTGAAAGCAAGCCA
>JAYVPE010000626.1:0-3485 GCA_043757575.1 Pirellula sp. | reverse complement strand
AAGAAAGTATCGCTATGCAGCGTCGAATGGCGGGATGGAATGACAACTACCTGACGCAACTACTTGGCCTCACAGCACTTTAGTATGCGTTTGCCCTGTCCCCCAGTGCTTTCGGTTCAATAGCATCACCAATACTACGACAAAATTGATTGGCAAACTTGAGCCAGAGGGCAATAGGTTACCAAAACAATTGCATTCCCGATTTGAAAAGATTGCCGAAGTCGCAAAAGCGGTAAGCGCAAGAAACAAAACCGTGATTGCGGTCCAGGCGAATGGTGAAGGTGCTACCAGTGCAAATGTTGCTACTGCGAATTCGATTATAACTGCCGAAAAGAGAAGCCAAGGGATAGACAAGAGAGACCCGTCTTGTAGGATTGCGGGAGCCAGTTGGATTTTTGCAACTGCTGCTACTATTAGGACAACACATACAAACAGGCGAATCGCAATCTGAATCAAGGACATTTTGAGATCGTATGTGATCACTAAGGGTTGTTCCCTCAATCGATTTCAGCCGAAAATGGCAAATCGAAAAAAAAGAAACGATCGTCAATCGTACACTGTAATTTCAACACGGTATCAACCGATTGCTTCATAGCACTACAATCGAAGTTCACTAACAGGCTATTCGAATTCTCATTTGAGTCCCAAGACACCTTTAGCTCATCGGGGATGTTTGAAAAATCAACCTTCAATGTTTTACCAAACGCTGCCCGACAAGTTAATTGCGTCGAAAACACTTTACCTTTTTCCGAAACCCTAGGTAAGTGGATAAAACTCTGGCTAACAAGAACTGCTGGTACTGCTTTACCGAACACTTTTACCTTTACTGCTGGAGTTCCATCGGAGAACTTAATCTCAACAAATTTGCAAAAACTTCCCTCAGCGATAGGCGTTAGATATCCCTCTACAGTACCATTTGTTGCCGAATGCTTCTTATAGCCCAAACTAATTTTTGCGTCCGAAAACATTGGAAAGCAAGCGTCTCCCTGTAAAACAAGTACATTTTTGCCGCCGACAATATGGGAAACGTCAAAGGAAAAGCTCTTCCCCTCCATGGGAATCTCGCCAAGATGCACCTGAGCGGGCGAAATTCGAATACGCTCTTCCACGAAACCAGTAATTCGACCTGAGAGCGGCCTCAAACGGATATCCTTCGAACGAATCACGAAAGCTCTATCGACGTTTCCAGACACTCCTTGCAAATCAAGCTTTGCTACAACCATCCGTTCGCTATTGGCACGAACAACAAAATTTGATCTATCCAATGGTTTAGCTGAACTTCCTTTTTCGTCCCAAAGAGACAAACAACCACAACCCGAAACTATCTCATCAAACTTCGCTTCGTATGGCAGTGAGTTTCGAACAATAAACATCTTTTCTACAACAGTTCCTTCTGAGTGAACTCCCAAATTGATATTCGAAGGCACTATTTGAACATCATTGGCTGTCTCTGCTTCAAAAACGAAAGCTTTGACAACATACCCAAAGGCGAAAACTCCAATTAATATCCAAACTGTTCTAAACCTTGATAACCACATTTCTCGCATTTCAGCCTCAACGAGATTTCCAACGTGCGAAATAAAAATAAACGCCTATCACTGAGACTGAACAAATCAGAATCGTTCGCCAATAGCTCAATAAATAAAACAAATAATTGGAAGGCTCAGATCTTTTCCCGTCTAATCTCCCCGGTTCTCCGATTATTTCTCCATCTTTATTGACTTTGTATGAGATCTTCTTAACGAAATCGTTTACCATTATGCCCTCCGGAATCTTGTACTCAAAAGTCTCTTCTGGAATGGGGATATTGATTTTGACAGAAGTAAAGTCTGTGGAAGTTTCAAATATCACTAAGTCCGGTCTTCCATCCTCGAACTTGCTCGCTGATCGGTTCTGTGTTCTCTTTGGGAAAAACAAACCAGGTCCTACTTCTTGAAATTCCAAACAATCAAAACTGGAAACCAACACCCACTTAATACCGTTTTCGTTGCGCTGGTTAAGCTCCGTTGTATATTTCATTACCATATAGTTATTTCGGGGTGAAAAATAAACTATACACTTCATCTGGCCATCCGTGGTTTGCACTCTAGACAAGGGAACACCGTCGACAGTTTCATTGGAGATTGATGTAACGTATTTTGTATCCAGGAAATTGTCCCAAGTGAGAATAGGATCTGCCGTCACCTCAATCCCGGCCCGAAACCAAGGTCCCTCGGCACCGAGGCAGTTCCCCATTGGATTTGCAGCAAATATGTTGGCTTTCTTGCCTGTGACCTCAATTTGATTCTGCTTGTTTACGTATACTTTTTTGCTTTCATTGACGCCTGATTTTTTGTTTTTCTCCAATCCCGATAGAGGTTCTTTTTCTAAAAAAAAACTTGATTTCTTTCCCAGATATTTACACCGCATGTTCATCAGGTCGTTGCTAGAAAGTGGCAGAATATCATACTCCAATTGAATCGATTCGATTATGTCTATTGACGAGCGAAATCCTTGCTTTATCTTTGATAAATGGGAAAGGTCAATTACATCCTGTGCGGCCAAAACGCCTGTGGCGAAATACAAGACGACAAACGCCACAAACTCACGATACGAACGTTTCATCCAGAAGACTCGCCGTAGGGGCGATACGAATTGCGAAATAGAGAATGCCAGTCGCTTCTTACTTGGGAACATCGCGTGCCTTTTCGCAATTGTATTTGTGGGCTAATGCGGAGATGCACTAGCCATTCGGATCCGATTATTTTTCCAACTGTAAACTGCGACTGTCAAGGTAGTTTCTAAAATTGATTGCAACCTTCTGTTGGAGTATCACATTGGGGACCCGAAACCCAAAGTTGGCTTGGCGATGCACCACACACTCCACCGGAAAATTTTCCGACACATTCATAACTGTAAGGTGTGCCCGCGGTACAATTCGAACTCGACCAGTATGCGGGTTCGCAAATCGCATAGGCATCTTCGGACATTTGGCACGATCCACCTCCGGCCGCCCTATTTACGCATAACCTCAGTCCAGTTGCTGGATCAATGCCACCTGGACAAGTCGCGTTATTGTAACCCCAAAAAGATCCACATCGCTTTCCATTTGCCGGGGCGGTTGCGCCAATTAAGTTTGACTCAACCAAACCTGAAACCATCAATGCAAAAAAAATCGCGGCTGGAACGATAAAAACATCAATCAACTTCATTTTTTTCATTTGATAACCAATGCTCGTTGAGGAAACTGTTGCGAGAAATATCGCTTCGGAAGAAATTTATCGGCGGAGGGTGGGTAATGCAATTGCAAAATTGGCGCTTTCGGAAAATGCCTCGTCAGCAGAATTTGTGGGTGGTTTTTGGCTCCGGAAGGTTCCCTAGCTGGTGATATAACGCTGTTTTTATGGTTTCATACTCCTTGAATCCGTAAGCTTTTCTCATGGTCAATTTCGCCTTGTTGTTGAAGCCCTCCACAACGCCTGAGGATAACCCTTGTGATTCGAACC
>JAYVPE010000625.1:0-3489 GCA_043757575.1 Pirellula sp. | reverse complement strand
ATTCAACCAATCGCAGGACAAGCTGCCAGCCTTTCGTCACAGTAATCGAGCAGGCTGCAAATCCGCAGAGGCATAGCAGCCGATTGATCATGTCAGCCTGAGGACAGGCTGACGTACATGATTTTAAAGCTATCGCACTTGCCTACTCAGCTTTCCACTTGGCTCAATTTAATAAGCGAAACCAGTTCGTCGGTGCTCATGCGGCCAGCTCGATCGGCACCATCTAGAACACCGCTAATCAGCTCTCGCTTGTCAGCATGCAATGCGAGAATCTGCTGCTCGATCGTGTCCTTTGCAACGATTCGATAGACAGTGACAGCACGTTCCTGGCCGATTCGGTGAGCTCGGTCGGTCGCTTGGTCCTCTACTGCCGGATTCCACCATGGGTCCATGTGAATTACATAGTCGGCTGCGGTCAGATTGAGACCCGTACCACCCGCTTTCAGCGAGATCAAAAACAATTCGCCTTCGCCAGCTTGGAATCGGTCGACAGCCTCTTGCCTCTTTGCTGCGGGAGTCGAGCCATCGAGGTACTGGTATTTGATGCCCAGCTTGTCGAGCGCACCGCGGATTAAAAGGAGATGTTGAACGAATTGGCTAAATACCAATGCTCGGTGCTCACCTTCTCTCAATTCGCCTACGATCTCCATGAACAGATCGAGTTTGGCCGACGATTTGTCCCATCGCTTGTCAACCAATCCTGGGTGACAGGCTAACTGCCGCAATCGTGTTAGCCATGCCAGAACGCGGATGCGCATTTGCGATTCGTGTTCGCTATCTCCTGGCTTGGTGATTTCAGCCAGCGCCGCCATTCGGGCCGCATCGTATTTTTGGCGTTCTTCTTCCGAAAGCTCCGCTAATCGAACAATTTCAGTACGATCTGGCAACTCAGAAAGTACTTCCTTTTTGGTCCGTCGCAAGATGAAAGGCCGCACAACTCGTCCTAATGCCTTCAAGCGATCTTTGTCCCCTTGCCGTTCAATGGGTTCCGCAAAACTCTTTCGGAAACGATCCCAGGAACCGAGCAATCCAGGACTAACCGTTCGCATCAAGCTCCAAAGTTCGCCCAAGTGATTCTCTAATGGTGTACCCGACAAAGCGATTCGCCAGTCCGCGTCCAGTTGCCGAACGGCTTGTGCTGTCTTGGTTTGAAAGTTCTTGATGAACTGGGCTTCGTCCAAGACCAGAGTATGCCACGATCGTGCTGTGAACCTATCGACGTCGCGCTGAAGCAATTGATAACTAGTAATAATCAGATCGCCAGGCCCGGCTGTGTCCACCAACGTTTGACGGTCGTGTTCACGGTAAAGCTTTGCCTTGAGCGATGGCGCAAATTTCTCCGTTTCCCGTTGCCAATTGACGCCAACGCTGGTCGGAGCAATGATCAGAGCTGCCCCCTTGTTAGCGCGATCTAGCAACACCCCTAGGGCTTGTACCGTTTTACCCAAACCCATGTCGTCGGCCAAGCATCCTCCGATGCCCCAATGCGCTAATTTAGCAAGCCATGCATAGCCCGTTTTTTGATAATCTCGAAGTTCTGCATTCAGGTTAGGAGGTATGACTGGCTTAAGAACCTTTGCGCCAGCCAATCGGTCGAGCGCATCGCGCCAGGACATATCGGATTCGTAGCTGATGTCACTGCCGAGCGCTTCTTCAACAACCGCAGTCGCAGCTCTTGAAACACGGATTGCACCCGAGTCGCTTTGCGATACGTCCTGAATGCTATTAAGTCGCTGACGCAATTGTTCTGAGATCATGGCAAATTGGCCGTCCCCCAGCGGAACAAATCGTCGGCCACCGCGCAATGCGGTTAGAAGTTCAGCCAACGGAATCTCAAGACCTTCGAGGCGTGCAATCCCTTCCACCCCAAACCAATCGCGCTGGCTTGTCAATCGAACTTGCAACCGTTGGGGTGTGATCTCGCCGATAATCTTCATCGGCTGGCTCTTAGGCCAACAAACGGTAGGAGCGTTTTCGCCCAATGATTGTATGCGCTGGAGCAAATCGAGAGCTAGATCCGGATTCTCAGCGATCCAGGTATAAGGACTTTCGTAAAGCAGTTGACCAAGTTCAAGCGCACCGGCGATCTCGTCGGCACGAATCGATTCCTCCTCGAGTGAACGCAATAGCTGAAACCGACCGGCGGGCGTTGCAACACGCAATCGATCAGGCTCCATGCCTGGAACCGGCTGATCCGCCACGACGTCGCAGGCCACTCGCAATCCAACCAGCAAGCTCTCCTTGCCAAACGGCGACAGATGTATTTCGATATTGGGTTCCAGAGGTTGTTCTGGGCCTGCAAGTCGTTCCGGCAGGTTAATCTGAATCCACTTTGGATCCGCAGCGGCGGCAACCAGGTCGGCAAACTGTTCGGCCGTCTCTTGATCGAGTACTGCTTCGCGACGTTCTGCGGCGTGCAAGTCTTCGATCAAGCGTTTCATACGATTGTCGATGCTGCTAATCCAAATGCTGCGTTGATCGCGATCCAATCGCAGCATCATCGTTTCTTGGTTGTTGATCGTTCCCATGAAGTAGTCGGGATTATCCCGCAACGAAACGATTTGAACCTCGCCTTGATAGATGCTCGGTTTGTAAATGTCTTCGTGTTCGTCGATTCGAACTTCGATCGGACACTCTTTGATCCGAATTGGAGTTTGGAGTTCATCGTCCAAAGTCAAATGCGGATGGTCTTTAAGCAGCTTTAGGCATTCGCGAACAATACGGGGTGTTTGTCCTCGATAGGATTCCTCAGCGGATTGTAGCAACAAGATCAACATGCGGTCAGATGGGTGAACCAAGGCCGCTTCCTCAACCGTATCTAGACCGTCGCGCAGATGTCGACCCTTGTTCCATCCACCCTTCTTTCGCATGGTTTGAAGGTACGCGTTTACCTTGACGGTGCTGTTTGAAAACGACAATCGCCACTGGATCCGCATGAGGCGGTCCCGCTCCATCTCATCGGCTGGAGTATCCGGAGCGACAGGTGCATCTCTCAAGTATCCAAGCGACTCGACCAGTTTTCGTCCTGCATGGCGGCCATCCGTGACACAGCTCTGCATCCACTGAATGGCATCTTCAGCCGATTTTCCACTCAATTGCCTGCGAATGTAATGCAAGCAATGAATCTGGTGAACGCATGGTTTTACGGTTTCGACACAACTGCATTGGGCGTTGAGTTGGCGAATGACTCGTCCCCCGTTGGGGTCCATAAGATTCCCAAGCTGATTGGTATCCAATTCAAATAGAATGCTAGTGTTAAATTGTCCGCGAACTGGAGCAACACCTTGCAATTCGAAATCCCATTGGAGGCTCGTTTCGCCTTTCTTGAGTCTCGGCTGGTCTTGTGTAGTGTAGTAGCGAGCCATTAATAGCTGCTGTGGTCGAATTTTCTTTTCTAAAAGAGCAATTGCTTCGAGTATATGGACAATCAATCCGGTCGCCTTGGGAGGGTCCAGTTGTGCCAGGTTCGTCATGCCGTTTTGTTCCGTC
>JAYVPE010000624.1:0-13051 GCA_043757575.1 Pirellula sp. | reverse complement strand
TCGAACTAAGATTTTCGAAACCGTCATTTCATTCTATTGGCCACGGCCAACGTGTCAAATGATGAAAAGCGCTTTGTTGTGGTAAATGCCGCGTTCCGGTTATGAAAACACCAGTAAACATGGTAATGAACTCATTTTCATCAGGCCACCACAGGACTGGCGGCTAGTGCCCAATGGCACTCACTTTGGAAGCGTAACGGCGCGAGCCGTACGGTGAATTGGGAGAATCACAACGAAACCGGATGGCTCGCGCCATTCCGCTAAAAGTTATTTCGGTAAAGTGAGTGCCATTTAGCGAGCGCCTGCCGCTCAGTAAAACAAAACCGGCACCAAAAACCGTTATAGTGCCATGCCAGAACTAACGTGGGAAAAACAAAACAATTTTAAGTTCAACTTCGTCGTCGACCTTGCCCTTGCCGTAGTTCATGCCCCATTTCGTGCGATCGATCTTGAACTCCGCCACAACCTTTAACGAAGTGTCCGACAATTCATTCGTAGTCGGGATCTTGACTTCGACCGTTTTGTCCAACATCGTCATCTTGCCGGTAATGGTCGCTTTGTTTTCATTGACTTCGATTTTTGTAGATTCGAATTTGATCTTCGGATATTTTTTCACATCGAAGAAGTCCGGATTCTTTAGATGAGCTGTCAACTTTTCGTCGTCAGCCCATAGGCTATCGGTCATAATTTCTACGATGATAGAACTCTTGTCGTGAGACTCAAGATCGATTTTCAAATCGGACTTAAAATCTTTGAAACCGCCAGCGTGCTTGCCATCGGACTTCTTGCCAACGAAGTCAATTTTGGATTTTTCTTTATCAGCTTTGAGCGCTTGGCCAAAGGAAGGAACTGCAAAGGCAGCAATCAGTGAAAGCGAAAAAAACACTCGTCGAAACATCATTAAACCCTCTTGAGAATAGGCAATCGCGAATACAAAATTCAAACCGAGCCGAACTCTGGATCAGTTTAAGCCTTAGAATTATAACAGGAGTTGAATTTTAGGGGACGGTAATGAAAAAAGGCCGAGAACTTGTCTCGGCCTGTTTTCAATTTACCATTTTTCAAACGAATTTAATGGCTAAGCCCCTGCGGCGGCTGCTGGTTCCACGGCTTCTGACTGATCTCGCACTTCGCCCTTGAAATCCAGCCGAGTAATCTTGCCGTCCGAGTCTTTGATGGCTTCCACCGTGATCGTATTCTTGCCCTCGAATGTTCCTCGGAGCAACTCTTCGGCAAGCGGATCTTCGATGCGTTGCTCGATCGCTCGACGAAGCGGACGAGCACCATAATCAAGATCGGAGCCTTGCTTGATGATGAACTCCTTGGCTTCGTCGGTCATTTGAAGTTCTAACCCACGTTCGTGCAAGCGTTGTAGTACCTTGGTCATTTCGAAGTCGATTACCTTCTTGAGATCTTCCTTGTTTAAGTGTCGGAAGATGATCGTGTCATCGAGACGATTGAGGAATTCAGGTCGGAAAACCCGTTGGATTGAATCCATCACGCGAGATTTCATGCTGTCGTACGATGCGTCCCCGTCTGGCTTCTGGAAACCAAACGCGGATTCGTTCTTAATCGCGTCTGCACCCGCATTGGTGGTCAAGATCAAGATGGTATTGCGGAAGTCGACTTGTCGGCCAAAGCTATCGGTCAATCGCCCTTCTTCCATCACTTGCAAAAGCATATTGAAGACGTCTGGGTGTGCTTTTTCAATTTCATCTAACAACACGACCGCATAAGGTCGACGTCGGATCTTTTCCGTCAACTGACCGCCTTCTTCGTAACCAACATAACCAGGAGGTGCACCGATGAGCCGGCTCACATTATGCTTCTCCATGTACTCGCTCATATCGATGTGAATGAGAGCCTCGGGGTCACCGAATAGGCATTCAGCAAGGGCTTTGGCGAGCAACGTCTTTCCAACGCCAGTTGGTCCAGCGAAAATAAAGCAACCTGTTGGCCGCTTAGGATCCTTCAGTCCACTTCGGCTTCGTCGAACAGCCTTGGCAACCGCCGTCACAGCTTGCTCTTGACTAACGACTCGTTTGTGCAGCTCGGCTTCCATGTTCATCAATCGCAACGAATCTTCGGTCGACAGTCGAGTCAAAGGGATGCCTGTCATTTTGGAGACAACTTCCGCAACCACCTCTTCATCAACGACACCGTCGGTTTCGCGACTCTTCTCACGCCAGTCCCGCGTAATCTGTTCTTTCTTGCGGCGTAGCTTGTCCGCTTGGTCTCGAAGGTTTGCGGCCTTTTCGAAATCTTGGTTGGCTACTGCGTCTTCCTTTTCTTTGTTTAATCGTTCGACTTCATCGTCGATGTCTTTAAGATCGGGTGGCTTGCTCATGGTGCGCAATCGCACTCGAGCACCCGCTTCGTCAATCACGTCGATCGCTTTGTCTGGCAAGCAACGTGCTGTGATGTAGCGTTCGCTCATCTCCACCGCTGCGACAATAGCATCGTCGGTAATTTGAACACGATGGTGCTCTTCGTAGCGATCTCTAAGTCCCTTGAGGATCTGGATCGTTTCGGTTTTTCCGGTTGGCTCGACCATGATCTCTTGGAATCGTCGGGCGAGCGCATTGTCCTTTTCGATGTACTTGCGGTACTCGTCGAGTGTTGTCGCGCCGATGCACTGGATTTCACCTCGAGCCAGAGCAGGTTTTAACACGTTGGCCGCGTCGATCGCCCCCTCGGCTCCACCGGCACCGACGAGCGTATGCAATTCGTCAATAAAAAGAATCGTGTTGCGAGCGCGACGCACTTCATTCATCACGGCCTTGATTCGCTCTTCGAATTGACCACGGTATTTCGTTCCTGCAACCATCATCGCTAAATCCAGGACGACGATCCGTTTGTCGGCAAGGATTTCCGGCACCTCACCGTTAATGACGCGTTGTGCAAAGCCTTCTACAATTGCCGTTTTGCCCACTCCAGCTTCACCGAGGAGAACGGGATTGTTCTTGGTGCGTCGGCAGAGTACTTGGGTTGCGCGTTCGATTTCACGCTCACGACCTATGACTGGGTCCAGTTTGCCTTGGCGAGCCAGTTCGGTTAGGTCGCGACCGAAACTATCAAGCGCTGGCGTTTTACTCTTGCCCCCTTTCGCTGGCTGACCTGGTTCTCCGCCGCCGGTTCCTTCGCGACCACCTCGTTCGCCCACCTCGGCGCTTTCCATACCATGGCCGAGCAGATTAAGAACTTCCTCGCGGACATCTTCAAGTTTCATCCCCAGGTTCATCAGAACTTGAGCCGCAACGCCTTCCTGCTCCCGAAGCAATCCTAAAAGAATATGTTCCGTGCCGACGTAATTGTGATTGAGATTGCGAGCCTCCTCCATCGAATACTCGATGACTTTTTTCGCTCGTGGCGTTTGTGGCAGTTTGCCAATAGTCACCATCTCAGGGCCGCTCTGAACCAGTTTCTCTACTTCAAGGCGGATCTTTCGAAGATCGACATCTAGGTTCTTAAGTACGTTGGCAGCGACGCCGCTACCTTCTTTAACCAAGCCCAACAGAATATGCTCGGTCCCGATGTATTCGTGGTTAAATCGTTGCGCTTCTTGGTTTGCCAACTGCATGACTTTTCGCGCGCGGTCTGTGAATCTCTCGTACATTTGCAAACCTTTCTTTCGTGGTCGATACGGTGTTGTGCCAAAGTGGCGGTGCACCAACCAACCCCGGGACTTTAGTTCTGGTTCGTGTGGTGGTGATCGTTTTCCTAATTAGAAACATCCAAGGGCATTACTTCAATGCAAATGATGTTCCAAACTCTGCTACCTGTCATTTTGTCGCTACTGCCCCCAATGATTCAAAGTCTGGTTCCAAAGCTTGGCTCAGCATTATTATACAGGAGCAAGGGCTGGAGGTAATTTGAAAAAGAAGCCGTTCAACTTGCTCCTAACTTCCAACTCGGTCTCATAAAGGGAAAGCGTCGACAATTTTAAACAAACCGATCGTAACGCTTTTGTCAGTCGTGTGCAGGGGGTGTTTGTATCTTGATTCGCAAGCATTGTTCTTTTTCAGACCGCAACTCAGGCAACCAAGGTAACGCTGCATCCAATTTAGCGACGCTCAAAATCAATTCCAGGGCCTGTGGAATCCGTCTTGTTCGACGCAGAATAGCAATCCAAAGAAGGGACGATTCGACGTCATCGGCCTGCCCCAACATATTCTTTCGGACCAGTTGCTCCGCTTCGAAATAGTTTGCTTGGAGGTAAAGTTCCTGAGCGTTTTCTAAATTTAATTGGCGGTCGGAAACCCCCAACTCAGAAGCGCTCGAGAACCTCAATGCTGCCCCAACAGCGGTTAGAAAGCTAGCCCCAACGACTGCAAACCAAAACGCTGCAAGAATAAGCCGTGCTAGCCAATCAGGGCTAAAAAAACTATTAAACCATTCGGGCCACACAAACGTTGCACACAAAGCAACGTTCAGAATCCAGCTAAAAAGCAGTGAAACCAGAACCGAATGCAAATCGCCCCTTAGCCACAGTTTCTGAAAACCCGGCCAAAATCTAAAGGCAAAAAAAAGAAAGGCTCTGGAATCCATCCGTTTAATCTTTGAAGGAACAAATCAATAAAGATCAAAGGGCACGATAGAGAGCAAGAGGCATATTAGGCAAGGGCAATCAGTCAAAACGCTGAGTTGCGGGTGCTTTTGGAGGGCTTTCAATATCCAATAATTCTTGCAGGCGTCCATTTAAAACATCAATATCTAAGAGCACCTGACCATATCGCTCCATTAGCGAAGTCAAAGTCGCTATCTCCTCCGGCGCAAGTGCAATGTTGACTTCATCCAAGAAAACGCTTGCAGTAACGGCGTTGGCAATTGATAGCATTTCGATGTTTCCCCAAAGTGCAAATGAACTTCGGATTTTTCGTCGCGATTGCTTCCTCGCATGTATGCAATTGCAGATCGTTCTAGTTATGGCGATTGAGCTGACGATCGAGTTGCCAAAGGAAATACTCATGGCGACTTGACGAGGCGGCGATTAGGCCTAAACTTCCAGCTCAAGTCCTCGAAAGTTGAAAACTGCGGCCGTGGCGAAATTGGCAGACGCGCTAGGTTGAGGGCCTAGAGCCCGCAAGGGTGTGGAGGTTCGAGTCCTCTCGGCCGCATTATTCTCTGCTAACAGGCGACTGCTACTCTTTGCGTTTGCCTTTGCTCTTTGGTTCGGGACTTGACGACTTAGGCTCGGTTGCCTTTGACGAGGTCGTATCTGACGGTTTGGATTCGGATGAGCCATCCGATCTTCCCGCAGACTTGGCCGATTTGCCCTCAGAATTGGCCGTTGTGGTCTCGGGTTTCGGCTCGGACGATGTTGATTCGGATTTGCTGTCCGATTTAGTTTCAGAGGTATTTTTAGAATCCGAGGCTGCGGATTTTTTATACGACTCGCTGCGGTAGTCCGTTTGATAAAATCCTGTCCCCTTGAAGACAACCGCAGCGCCAGTCCCAATCAGCCTACGCAATTTCATCTTCTTGCACTTTGGACATTTCTTTTCTGGGTCCGCCATGATCGATTGAAACAACTCAAACTTGTGATCGCAAGCGTCGCATTCGTAGTCGTAGGTAGGCATAGCGAAATAGCTTTTTTCTTGGTTAGGATGCTGGACCGGTGGAAACAATTACCATGCTTGGGCGAATCACTCGATCATGCAGGATATAGCCGACCGAGGTTTCGTACATTACGATCCCGGCTGGGAATTCCAAACTGGGCTGTTGTGAGATGGCTTGGTGATGATACGGATTAAAAGTTTGCCCAATAGAAACGATTGGTCGGCAATCGTGCTTGCCTAAAACAGTTGCTAATTGGCTTTGAACTAACTTAACCCCAGATACCAAGCTATCGGTACTACCACTGGCTGTCGCGGCGTCCGTAGCTCGGTTCAGGTTGTCGACGACCTCGAGCAAGTCCCTTACAAAAGGAACTACCGCATACTTAAGTTGCTGCTCGGTGTCGCGAAGCAATCGCTTCCTAAAATTCTCGAGCTCTGCTTGCGCTTTCAATTCCCTGTCTCGGAATTCAGCTACTTGTTGCTCCAGCAAGTCCACAATCTGCTCCGGTGATTCGGTGTTAATCGAATCGCTATCAAGCGACTCGAAAAGGGTGTCACTTGCGGAGCGATCCGATCTGGATTCCTGATTGACTTGGTTTGTTGGTTCTGTTGACATCTTATATTACCGATGAAAGGTTGTTGGTAAATTGACTCTTAATTTTTTGACTTTGCAGTGGCGACTTCCGGAGCATCGCCTTGAAAATAGGCAACGATACGATCCATGAACCCCTTGCGCTCCGGGGTGATCTCTTTTTCGTCCAGCTCTGCAAGTTCGCGCAGCAGTTCTTGCTGACGCTTGGTCAGATTTTTTGGAACTTCAATAATGGTCTCCACCAGCATGTCGCCCCGCGCGCCGGAGTGCGGATCTGGCATCCCCAATCCTCGCAACCGAAATACGGTTCCGCTCTGAGTGCCAGCGGCAATATCGAGCGATTTCTTGCCGTCGAGCGTTGGCACGGCTACCGTTGTGCCGAGCGCCGCTTGACTGAACGCTATTGGCAACTGAAACACCAAGTTATGGCCGTCGCGATGGAAAATAGAATGCTGCCTAAGGTGAATAAAGCAGTAGGCGTCTCCACGAGGACCACCATCGGGACTAGGTTGTCCCTCGCCGGGAAGTCGAACACGCATTCCATCGTCAACACCCGCTGGAATTTTGACTTCCAATTTGACTTCATGTGGTTTGAGGCCTTGACCGTCGCAAGTTTTACAGGGCTTGCTAATCGTTTTGCCACTGCCTCGGCAGATTGGGCAAGTCGTCTGGACACGTAGAATTCCAGAGGCTTGAACTACCTGACCACGTCCTTGGCATTTGCGGCAGGTTTCTGGTTGAGAACCAACGGCTGCACCGGAGCCAGAACAAGTATCGCAGGCGGCATGACGTGTGAGCGCTAAAGTCTTTGCCACGCCTCTCGCCGCTTCCTCAAGATCCAGCGTCACGTCGCAACGCAAATCCGCCCCGCGGCGAACTCGACCTCGCGACCGACCACCGCCACCACCTCCGAAAAAGTCCTCAAAGATCGTCCCGCCAAATACATCGCCAAACGCTTCGAATATATCGCCTACATCGCGGAACCCACCGCCGTTATTGGCGTCAACACCCGCATGTCCATGCTGATCATAACGGCCTCGCTTTTGCTGATCACTTAAGACTTCGTAAGCTTCAGCGGCTTCCTTGAATTTATGGATTGCGTCCGTATCACCTTGATTGGAATCTGGATGATACTTAAGAGCGAGCTTGCGATATGCCTTCGCAACTTCATCTTGAGAAGCGGATTGCTGTACGCTGAGAACTTCGTAGTAACATCGTCTGGTGGCCACGTTCAAGCTCGTGATGAGGAGTTCGGAGCAATATCGGCTCCGGAATTAGTGTCAGTTAGCAAAAAAGGGTCACTCGCGGAGTGTTTAACACCATCGCAAGCGACCCCTGAATTTTCAAGCGATCGAAGTAACACGCCAATCAACAATTAGTTGACTGAGCCTTCGACCTTTCGCTTATTTTTGTCGTCTTTATCATAGGTCGTCACGAGGGAATTGGTTGTGAGCAGCAATCCTGAGATGCTGGCTGCATTCGCCAATGCCATTCTAACTACCTTGACCGGATCGATGATGCCAGACTTTAGCATGTCTACATAGACGCCCTTGTTTGCGTCGTAGCCCATATTGAGTGGCTTCTGAGCAACTTCGTCAGCAACTACGCTACCATCAATACCCGCATTATCAGCTATCTGACGAAGCGGCGATTCGAGAGCTCGAAGAATGATCTCTGCACCCGTCTTTTCGTCTCCGCTAAGAGTCTTGGCAAGAGCAATCACCGTGTCACGGCATCGCAACAATGCAACTCCACCGCCTGGCAGAATTCCTTCTTCGACTGCAGCCCGAGTGGCATGCAATGCATCTTCGACGCGGGCCTTCTTTTGCTTCATGTCCGCTTCCGTTTCAGCACCCACGCTAATCACGGCAACTCCGCCAGCAAGCTTAGCAAGTCGTTCCTGAAACTTTTCCTTGTCGTATTCGCTATCAGTCTGCTCAATTTGAGCACGGATTTGAGCAACGCGCTGATCGATCGCTTTGCGATCTCCACCACCTTCGACGAGGGTTGTGTTGTTCTTGTCAACGACAACTTTCTTAACGCGACCAAGCTGTTCCAACGAGACTTTTTCAAGCTGGATGCCGAGATCTTCGCTAATGAAGGTACCGCCTGTGAGCACCGCGATGTCGCTGAGCATGGCTTTGCGACGGTCGCCGAAACCCGGTGCTTTAACTGCGCAAACATTGAGAGTACCACGCAACTTGTTTACCACCAAAAGCGTCAATGCTTCGGCATCAACGTCTTCACAGATAATCAAGAATGGTTGGGCAGCTGCGCTGATCTTTTCCAGAAGCGGTACTAAATCGCGAATATTACTGATCTTCTTGTCATACAACAGAACAAGTGCATTCTCATACGTGCAACTCATGGTCGCTGGCGTATTGATGAAGTACGGGGAAACGAATCCCTTGTCAAATTGCATGCCGTCCACGTACTCGACGGAAGTGTCGGCCGTCTTGCTTTCCTCCACCGTGATAACACCGTCTTTGCCAACCCGTTCCAACGCTTCAGCCAGCAAAGTTCCGATCGACATATCGTTGTTTGCCGAAATGGATCCGACAGCCGCAACTTCTTGTCGATTGCTGACTGGCTTGGCCATTTCTTGTAGCTTCGCAACGGTCGCTTCAACCGCTTTGTCGATACCACGACGAATAGCCGATGGGTTGCTGCCTGCGGCTACGTTTCGGAGCCCTTCCTTGAAGATCGATCTCGCAAGAACCGTCGCCGTGGTGGTTCCGTCACCCGCCAGGTCACTCGTTTTTTGAGCGACTTCAACAACGAGCTTTGCGCCCATGTTCTCGAAACGGTCTTCGAGTTCAATTTCCTTTGCAACGGTAACGCCGTCCTTAGTAACGGTTGGTCCGCCGAAGCTTTTGTCGATGATAACGTTGCGACCAGTCGGACCCATGGTCACGGCTACCGCATTCGCCAGTTTTTCTACGCCTTGGAGCATTCTCGCTCTGGCTTGATCGTCAAATAATAGTTGCTTAGCCACGCTTAGCAGTCCTTATGGATTTTGGAAAAAGTCGGTCGGGAGACCATCACCCAAAAAGCGATGGTTTGGAGATTGAAACAAAACGGTTGAGTGTATTAAGCAAGCTTAGCAAGAACGTCGCTCTCGCGAAGAATCTTGTACTCAACACCGTCGATTTCCACTTCGCTTCCACCGTACTTGCCGAAGATTACTTCGTCGCCGACGGTCACACTTAAAGCTCCGCGAACACCGCTATCGAGCAGCTTGCCTGGGCCGACAGCAACAACCTTGCCGCGTTGTGGTTTTTCCTTGGCCGAATCGGGCAAAACGATACCACCAGCGGTGGTCTCTTCTGCTTCGAGCGGCTGCACAACGACACGGTCATCAAGAGGACGGATGTTTACCTTTGCCATTTTGAAATATTCCTTAGTACTAAAAAAGTTTGATTTGTTGAACTGAAATTGAATTGGGGAAGTTTTAACGGAGCGAGGCCCTGCCAAGCAGGCAGGATCTACAACAAAACTACATCATGCCACCCATGCCGCCGCCCATACCACCCATGCCGCCGCCCATACCACCCATGCCACCGCCCATTCCTCCCATGCCTTGGTCGTGGTCGTGATGGCCGCCAGCCGCTTCTTCTTCTTCCTTTGGAATCTCAGTGATCAAGGATTCGGTTGTCAGCAACAGCGAAGCAACTGAGGCTGCATTGCCCAAAGCAGTCTTAACAACTTTGGCCGGATCGATAATCCCAGCCTTGATCATGTCGACATACTTGTCTGTGTTGGCGTCGTAGCCTTCGGTTCGCTCCTTTTGCTGACGAACGCGATTCACGACAACAGCTCCATCGACTCCCGCATTGTTTGCGATGGCTCGCAGCGGATAGTCAAGAACATTGGCGATGATCTTAGCACCCAACCGCTCGTCCCCTTCCAATTTGAGTTTGTTCAAGGCCGCTTCGCAGCGAATCAGTGCCACGCCACCGCCGGGAACAATACCTTCGGCCAACGCAGCTTGAGTAGCAGCCTTGGCGTCATCGATCAGAGCCTTGCGCTCTTTCATTTCAGTTTCGGTTGCCGCACCGACATTGATCTGAGCTACGCCACCTGCGAGCTTCGCAAGTCGCTCTTGGAGCTTTTCACGATCGTAATCGCTATCGGTGTTTTCAATCTCGCGACGGAGTTGCACAACCCGAGCTTCGATAATGTCTTTCTTGCCCGCACCACCAATAACAACTGTATTTTCGCTGGTGATGTGAATCTTCTTGGCCCGCCCAAGGTCGCTCAATTTAACGGACTCAAGGTCGATACCAAGATCCTTAAAAATGGCCTTGGCATTGGTCAACGAGGCGATGTCGCCGAGGATAGCTTTGCGGCGATCGCCGTATCCTGGAGCTTTGACTGCTGCGACATTGAGGATGCCACGCATCTTGTTGATGACAAGAGTTGCCAACGCGTCGCCATCAATGTCTTCAGCGATAATGAGCAATGGCTTCTTGGACTTGCTGATCGCTTCGAGGAGAGGGATCAGCTTCTTGTTGTTGCTGATCTTTTCTTCGTGGATCAAGATGTAGCAATCTTCGAGCTCGACAGAAACTTCGTCTTGATTGGTCACGAAGTGCGGGGACAAGAAACCACGGTCGAATTGCATACCTTCAACAACTTCGACAGTTGTTTCGTTGCCTCGGCCCTCTTCGACCGAAATAACACCGTCTTTGCCAACCTTCAAGAACGCTTCTGCTAAGACGTCGCCAATCGCAGGGTCGTTATTGCCAGCGATCGTTGCAACTTGCTTGATTTCTTTTTTATTCTTGGCGTCGATCGGAATCGCGACTTTGTCGATTTCAGCTTTGACGCATTCGACAGCTTTGGCAATTCCGCGAGAAAGAGCCATTGGATCAGCTCCGGCGGCGATCATTTTGAGGCCTTCGCGGAAGATAGCTTCTGCAAGAACAGTAGCCGTCGTCGTTCCGTCACCAGCGACATCGTTAGTTTTGCTGGCAGCTTCTTTAACAAGCTGAGCGCCTAAGTTTTCGTACGGATCGTCCAATTCAATCTCTTCCGCGACCGTAACTCCGTCCTTGGTGATCTTCGGCGAGCCCCAACCCTTATCGAGGACTGCGTTTCGTCCTCGCGGGCCCAAGGTGCTGCGAACTGCTCGTGCGAGCTTGGAAACGCCAGCCAAAAGCGGCTGTCGCGCTTCGTCATCAAAAACCATTTGTTTTGCCACGGTGAACTCCTTGCGATGAGTCGGTAACAACCAACGAACATTAATCTGTTTATTACGAAGTGCAGGCTCCCCGCACCCAATGATCTGGTAATCAAATCCCACCTAAAAACGAAGCGAGCCAGTTTTGGCAGTCGTCGATAGGTTCCCCATTGCGAGAGCAACCGGCGTGCCAGGATGCGTAAAAATTTCTTAAGTCATTTGTAGGTAATGATTTGCGATTCGAAAAACATTTTTCGAATGACTTTAGCCTGTCAAAAAATACAACGTCGATCGCAGATGCAACTAACCGACAGTTGATTTTTTTCGCCTATAATCAATGGTCGACCAAGGCAGCCAACCGTTGCTTGTCCCAATTCTCCGGCGAAAAGGAAAATATCTTGGCACTCCGTTACCTCCAGTTTTTCCGTCCCCTCGTTCTGTCGTTCTTCGTTGGGCTGTTCGCTATGATCTTGCCATCGTTGGGTGCCGAGCTCGAAATCCTTACGACACGCCAAACGCCAGTCGCCGGTTTTCCGGATCAGTTTCATCGCATTCAGATACCGGCCAAGTGGAAATCCACTGAAACAGCGATCATCATTTGCGATGTTTGGGATTCTCACCACTGCGTCAACGCAGTTCGACGTGTCCAAGAAATTGCACCACGAATTGATGCATTCGCGGCTACCTTGCGATCCAATGGGGCCACGATTATCCATGCTCCTAGCGGGTGCATGGAATTTTATTCGACCCATCCGGGGCGAATCCGAGCCCAGGCAGTTGCAACTGCAGCAAATCTTCCAACAGATATCGCGAGTTGGTGCGACCGGATCCCAAGCGAAGAATCGTCCGCGTACCCAATCGATCAGTCCGACGGTGGTGAAGACGATGACCCAGTCGAACATCAACAATGGGCTGAAAAACTAACAAGCGAAGGTCGAAACCCTAAAGCACCTTGGAAACAACAGATTGCAAACATCCACATCGATGCCAAAAGAGACTTCATAAGTGACTCTGGTAACGAAATTTGGAATATTCTTGAGTCAAAGGGAATCAAGCAAATCTTGGTTTGCGGCGTTCATACCAACATGTGCGTTCTTGGTCGACCCTTTGGTCTGCGGCAACTTTCGAGTCATGGCAAGAATGCCGTCTTGATTCGCGATTTGACTGACACGATGTACAACCCGTTGAGATGGCCGCACGTCAATCATTTTTCTGGAACAGATCTCATCATCGACCATGTCGAGCGATATGTATGTCCAACGATTACCAGCGACCAGATTTTTCGGGCGTTCAAGGATCATCCGGCGGAGGACAGCCGGAACTACGCGAAATCAATGCTAGCCTCACAACTCCTGCCGTTTCGATTTTCAAAGGATCGACGACCTCACTTAGCGATTCTCATTGCGGAGGATGAGTACGAGACGGCTAAAACACTGCCGCTTTTCGCAGCGACCCATTTGCAGCCTCAACTACGGGTGTCGATTATTCACGGTGATTCGAAGGATCGGACTTCCATCCCTGGCATAGAAGCGATGGATGACGCAGAGGCTTTGCTGGTCAGCGTCCGCCGAAGGCCATTGCGATCAAGTGACTTGGAGAGGATTCGGGCTTTCGTTAAAGCGGGTCGCCCTGTTATCGGTATACGAACGGCGAGTCATGCATTTTGTTTACGAGATGCAAAACCGGTGGATGGGCTTGATCAGTGGCCAGAGTTTGACG
>JAYVPE010000623.1:0-3491 GCA_043757575.1 Pirellula sp. | reverse complement strand
GGCAGGAAGTGGCTTGATTTAACTATGAACGGCTATCGCTGTGGTTTTTACTGCTGTACTTTCGTCGCACGAATTCGCACGAATTCGCACTGAAAATCGCCCTGACTGCTGTACCAAATGCTGTACCCCCTAATACGGCTGCCGTACCTGTTCGGCGTAGCTCTATCGACTGAGTGAATGCGATTAGAATACGCTCAACCGCCGCCGCTTCGCTCCCCGGGAATTAATGCACGTATACATAACTCGGCATGCTATCCGCTGAACTTCTTTGATAGCCGCTGCGCGAACATCGGATGGAAGGTGCAGATTGATCTTTGGCAACTTGGCATGCCTCGACTTGGAGTCGCCATCGAATGGACGAACGTCCGAAATCAAATTGGATCCGATATTTTGAATGGAAATACCGCAAAAGAAAGTTGTAAGCGAAATTCAGAACAATCAGAATAAGGAGTGCGGTGAAATGTGTTTTGACCTCTCCGCAACAAGAGCAGAAATCTCCTTATTGATTTTTCGAGAGAGATGCCATCGTTGGAGCGGTCCGGATTCATTCCATTCGACTGCATACTTTTGTTCGATTTCCGATCGGATCTCCGCTTCGATCCCGTTTAGTGCATGTCCGTAGCCATCAGCGACAAAGGCTGTGGTTGAGTCGGCGATACCTCGAAGTCGAAATAGCTTGCGCATCAATATTCCATGACTGGTTTACAAAAAAAGGGCAAGGCGAATTCTGTAGCCTTCCAGCTCGATCCAACCATTCTATCGTCGACAAATGTAGACGGTTGTGCATTACGGCGAATTTGGAACGATTCCTCGCCCTCACCCTTCCTTAGAACAACGACGCGATATCCAATCCTAAATGGGTTATCGGATTTTGGTTCCAAGAGCTGAATGTGCTGTTCGTCCACCGCGATTATTCGTAATCGTCCTTATACCGTTCTGTCATAGCCGGCACTTCATTGGGATGATCGCGCCAATGCTGTTTCCATGCTCGCTCACGCTTCTGTCGAGCATCTTTCTCAAGAAATGTTTCGTTGGTATTCAGCAAGCCGTTGATTAAAGCATTGCCCAAAAAACAAGTTGTTTGAACGACTACTCCACCGACTTTTTTGCCAACTGTGCGTGTCGCTTGACATCCGGACACAACCGTCCAGGCCGCGAACAGAAAAAGTATTTGAATTGTCCGAAATCCGATTTTTTGTTCCCTTCGCCATGTTCGAGGGGGTACCAGCTCCGGAGAATAGCCAAACTGGACAGCGGGTGTTAATACAACGTGGATTCCTTCGAGACACCGAAAACGTCTCAATTGATGCAACGGTTAAGAGCCACCCTCAATTTCCGATTCAGAACTGTCGATTGGCAGTCGTTTCGAAAGCATGCGGACGCATTGTCGTCGGAAGCCAATGTAACCAAAGCCGATAGTCAAAAGACAATATATTCCAATCGACCATGAATGCGCACCATGCTGGAGAAGTTTCGTGGTATCGAGATATCTATCGCCCGTAAACCATGCGGTCGCAAGATATGAGCCGTTCGCAAGCATGCAGAAGTAGGCGATGAACCACAACCAATCGAGACGAAAAAGAGCCGCAATCGAAAACGGGATTGCAACCCCAAGAACTGGTCCGCCCCAAAGTGTGACAAGCGGATGGGGATCAGGTTCGAAAATGCTATAAGGAAGATGCCACGGTAACAAATCGGCACTTAACAAAGTTCCTCCACATAACCAACCACAAATCAAATGCCCAGACTCATGAACAAGGGTCATGACGCACCAAGAAGCAACCAGCAGTAATACGAAGACCAAGACTCGAATTGGCAACTGGGCATTCCTCGACTTGGTACTTGGTCGGGCGAAGCTTGGCGCACCAGGCTGATTCGGCGACTTCACTGCGCTGCAAACTTAGGGTCAGCGTAGAACTCGAGGAATCCACATGACAGACAACGGTAAGCTCCGATTGGTACACCCTCCGCACGCGGAGCTTTCGTATGCCCAACGAGCTTTTTCTGTGGATGGCCAGCATGCCAGCGTGGGCAAAAACTTTTAAAAACTTCTGCACAATCTAGCAGCTCATCCACGTGGTGTCAATTATTTCATTGATTCTCGCCAATATCGATGCTAGTCAATGATTCCGGGACGCAGTCTTATCAAGCCGAGTTGGAAACTTCTCAGTCTGAACGCGATCAACGTCGGCAACACGCTGCCGAGTGCCAGAATCAAACCGATTGATTTAGGGCGACGATGAAGGCCGTCGAACAAACGAATGTGGAAATCATCAAACTGCGTCAACAGATCGAGCGACGCATGGTCTTCTTCGTTGAACCGACGAATGCGGCCCCACAAGTGCGGTGGTTTGGATAGGGGTTTCCGGATACGGGGCTCCTTACCCGATTTCATTTTGTTAGCTCGATCAATTGCACAATTCTACTTTGTGCCATTCTCGCGTCCTCGTATCCGACATCGCTAATCTTGATCGGGAACCCCGATGCTCCACACAAGAAGATGAACAAATAGTTTTCCGTAAGAATGGCATGATCCACGGCACTCCATTTGTATTCAGAATGGCCAGTCGGCACATCTGAGACGAGACAGTCTTCGTCGATCTGGATTGTATACTGTCCGAAAGACTTCGCATTCGCCGATTCCTCCATCAGGTTTTGTGCATATCGGCGAATTCGAGCGTCAAATCGGCTAGGAGCAATAATGAACCATGCGACAATTGCGATCACGAAAAACGCCATCGTTGAAAATGAGAAGCCAAATTGCAAAGTGAAAAGAATAACGATCGGCAACAGGAGTATTGCCAGAGCCCAACGCGTCCGATTCCGGATCCGTTGGTGCGACGGAGAGTTTTTCTGAAACCGTTCTGTCAGGGCGATCGCTTCAGTTGCAGTCAGGTTAAAGGTCAGTCTCATCGTTAAGTACTTCGACCCTTATAAAGGCAACCCCAAGCCAAATCACGACGCCGATGCCCGAGCTGCGGCAGGTAAATTTTCCAAAAGTCGAAGCGGTCCTTCCGCCGCTTAATGTCCACCGGCTTGTTACTTGCTTCCGTCTGGTTTCCAAGTGATTGAATTAGCCGCGTTCTCGATTGCAGATTGGATCAACCAAAAACGATAATCGCCGAATCCATTTGCGTTTCGCCTTGTGAGGAGTTGCCCCTCGTCAAAACCAACGTTTATAGTGGCAACGATCGGATGCGATAGCATCACCTCAAAACCAACATCGCATTTCTCAGAATCAAATTTGAACAACTCGAGCAACAATGCAAGCCGACCGAATTCTTCAAGCGGGACTTCGCCACGGTGTAGTCCGATCATTCTCACGCCTGAAGTTCCTTCGTACTCTGCCTTCCCGCTGCGCCAGAGCGAAATCCGATACTCAGTACCTGATTGGTAAGTGCCCATCATGACCGGGGTTAGATTTCGGTGGCGCGGGGTTGATTTGCGGGGTAGTTTTTGCTTGTGGCAACGTCGCCACTTTTCCAAAGACC
>JAYVPE010000622.1:0-13068 GCA_043757575.1 Pirellula sp. | reverse complement strand
AGGTTTCGATTGAACTTTCGACGCCGAAACGCATAGAAAACACAGGGATTTCGAACGCTAGCTAAGTGACTGCAAGGCGATTTTTGTAGACCTCCCCGAAACACCGAATGAGCCCATTTTGTTTAACCCGCACAGCGGCGGGCGGGCCAGACCCCTGGCCTATCCAGTAGCGACCTAGCGACCGCTTTCTGTAACGCCCGCGATCGAGGCTTGATGGCCTCAATCGGTTAAACATTGAGTTCTGCGGCGTCCCAAGCTTCAGCGATAATCTTCGTATCCGCCAACATGGGATCCTCTGCAATCAAATCGACCAACGGAGCTCCGTCTTCCATTCTTGCCCTGTCTTCCATTCTTGCCCTGTCTTCCATTCTTGCCCAAACTGCCATTCTTGACTCATTGCCATTGCTCGGAACTCGCCTAGGTTGCTATGAAACCACAGGACGGTTGTAGTTAGCCCTTTCGTATAAATTACTTTTCGGCGAGATCGATGAAATAGATGGCATTTTGTGCTGGGAAAAACGACAAAAGTGAACCTGCATTAGGGGGCCATTGCCGTCCGGCCTGCCTGCGTATTTCCTTTCTGATATTTGTAATTTGCGTGTTGTTGCTGGACACCGGTTGCGCGACCCAGAAATATGTTCAAATCAGACAGAATCCATTCAATCCGCTCACCGAGTCGTTGAGCTTGATGTCCAGATCGGGGCCGCAGATTACTGCCCGCACTACGACCTTATTGCGCCATTACGCTCTCCTCGACGCTTACAAAAGCAATCCAGACGATTGCCTCGTCCAGTTACAAGAACTCGCAATGGACGAGAAAGGGGCTGAAAAAATCTATGCCATTTCCGAGCTGGCTTATACGATTGGCAAACAAGCCGAAAGAGCACATCGCGAAGGACAAGCTCTGGACATGTATAGCGTGTCGGTTAGCAACGCATACCTATACCTGTTCTGTCCGGAGCTAGACGTCTCTCGCAATCCATACGACCCGCAGTTTCGCGGCGCTTGCGATCTTTACAATGCCGCCCTTGAGTCCACTTTGAGAATTGTGAGTAGTCAAGGAAACTTGAAACCAGGCAATAGATACAGGATCACTACCTCAAAAAAGGACTACGACGTTGAAGTCGTGTCACGAGGCAAATGGCATGACGAAGATTTCGAGGAGTTAAAATTTTGCAGTGGTTTCCAGGTCCAAGTGCTTCAGTCTGCGAACGTCAGTTACGGCATTGGGGTGCCCCTAATTGCCGTACGAAAGTCTCATGAGGGCGAAGGCCCGATTGAGAAATTTTATCCCGAGGGATTGTCCTTTCCTATCACAGCATTACTTCGCGTTACTTCTCCAACAATTGTGCAATCGCGGAACTCGCAACATCGTCATCCGTGTGTTTTGGAGTTGCATGACCCATTGGATTCTACGGATATCGATTTGAATGGGCGTAAAATCCCTTTGCAATCGGATTTGAGTACCCCCCTCGCCTACTTCTTGGAAAACCCAAAATTTCGCGAGCAGACCAATAGTACTCTTGGTTTAACAGACCCGCGTAAGTCAGAGAAGTTGCGAGGCGTCTATATGCTTGAGCCGTATGATCCCAATCGAATCCCGGTGGTCATGGTGCACGGCCTTTGGTCTAGTCCGCTAACCTGGATGCCCATGTTTAATGACCTCCGGTCCTTTCAGGAGCTTCGTCGCAACTACCAATTTTGGTTCTATCAGTATCCGACCGGACAACCGTTTTGGATTAGTGCAACGCAAATGCGCAGTGACCTTTTCGAATTGAGACGGACGCTCGATCCGGATTTAGTTCATCCGGTGCTCGATCAAATGGTATTGGTCGGCCATAGTATGGGTGGACTCGTTTCGCGAATGCAAACTCTCGAAAGCGGCGAGGAATTTTGGCGGATACTTAGCGACGAACCATTTGATAAGGTCAAGGGAGACGAGGTGGAGCGACAACGCCTGGCCGCGTCCCTCTTCTTTCACCCGAACAGTGCTATAAAACGGGTCGTTACGATCGGCACTCCACATCGCGGAAGCAATTATTCGAACGATTACACACGTTGGGTCGGTCGAAAGCTAATCAAGTTGCCGAGCAGTATTACGGACATTGGTAATTCGCTTGTTCGCCAAAACCCGGACCTGTTCCGCAATACCGAACTTGTTACAACAACGACTAGCATCGATTCGCTCAGCCCGCAGTCACCGATCTTTCCTACGATGCTTCGAGCTAGAACCGCCCCGTGGGTAAAATACCACAATATCATCGGCGTTGTCCAAAAATCAAACTGGTTTGGCGGCGAAGCGGAATTGAGCGACGGAATCGTCGAGGTGAAGAGCGCTCACATGGACGACGCCATCAGCGAAATACTCGTTGAATCCAGACATCAGGATATTCATAGCAAACCACGGGCAATTCTAGAAGTTCGGAGCATTCTCGTTGAACACCTCCGAGAACTCTGCTCGCAACCTGCGTTGGCTAACATCTTAGAAGTGCCAAATAATTGGTATGATGCGAACCGAGTGTCGTCCGATATTAGAAGCGCGAGATTCGCAGCCAAAGCGATCCCCGCAGGGTATCTTAATCATCCTGAACCCTACCTGACCGACCAAGTCGTTTCCAATGAATTGAGACCGGAAAGTGAACAAACCGAGGTCGTTCATGCGGGCATCTTTGCTCCATTGCCCTTTCCAGCGAAGCCCTCGAATAAACTGCGATTACCTCCTATCTACAGTCCAAAGAGATAGTATTCTTTCGCTATGCGAAAATTGCGAGAGTGCGTTCGGAAGCTTTTTATAGGTTTGGTGCGATTTTATCAACGTGCCATTAGTCCGCTTCTAGGCAGTAATTGTCGCTTTTCGCCGACGTGCTCACAATACACGATTGAGGCAATCGAAAAGTACGGCGCACTTCGAGGAATATGGAAAGCTGTCAAGCGTATTGCGCGCTGCCATCCATTTTCGCATGGCGGTTACGACCCACCCTAGCCAGTCTTCCACAACCCTTAGACAATGAATTTTCGAATCGGAGCAGGTCGACCGAAATAGTATCCTTGAGCCATCGTGAAGCCGAGTTCTTGGCACACTTTCGCTTCGGCCTCATGTTCAATTCCTTCGGCCAAAGCGACGACTCCCAAGTCGAGCACCATGCGTACCAATGAACCGAGCACTTTAGTTCTCTCCGGTGGAGCTTTGTCGATATCTCGAATCAGTCCCATATCAAATTTGATGACATCAGGAGCGGCATTGCAGAGTTCCGCTAGTCGGTTTTGACCACTCCCAAAGTCATCGTATGCGATCTGGATATTGAGTTCACGCAATCGACTCTTTATGTCAAACATCTCCTTTGCACTCGTAATCGCGGACTCGTGGATCTCAAGTGTAATAGGCAGGTCCATGGTCATGCTTCGTGCTTGTGCCATCGATTCCAGCAGGCCTGGTCTCCCCAATTCCAGAGGATGTGTATTTACATAAATTTGTGAAGGTACAGGCAGCATCATTCCCTCTCGAATGCCTTCCCATCTCATCATCTGGCTCAATTCAACTTCTAGATTGAGCTTAGAGGCTGCTCCGAAAAGGGCTGCACTTGTCTCCAATCCGAACATTTGACTTCTTGCCAAAACCTCGTACCCTAGAATGCAACCTCCATCCATCGAAACAATTGGTTGAAAGAAAGGAGTGACGAGTCTCTTTTCCATTAGTCGATCAAACTGAACCAGCGCTAACGCTTGATCGCATACATCCTCTGCCAGCGTATTCGATGCAGTCGCATGATCGTCGCAGCGGATGCGAAACGCCACGTCCGCAAACTGTACCAAATCGTCTTTTTTTAACTGAACTAGATCCGCGATACGTCGACCATTTACGTAGGTTCCGTTCGTGCTCTGCCGGTCGATGAGAATGAGCTGGCCGTCGCGACAGGTCAAATCTGCATGATGGCTTGATACCGTTTTAGATTGCAATTGGAGGCTGCAGCCAGCTTTTCGACCGATGGAAAATGGGACAGGATGTACAACCGTAAGTACATCGGAGGTTTGGTTTCCGACGGACGCCAGAATCCACACGGTTTTTGTTTCCCCGGAGATGCTTCGACGAGGGCCGTCTGAGATCGGATTGTGAATCAGAGCGATATCGCGGATATTCGGCATTGCCATTTAGAAATCGTTCGAATCGAATTTGACGGTTGGTCAGGGGCACTTTTCATTTTGGTCTCAAACCCCAACTGATTACTCTAGATCACAAAATGCGCGCGATGAGAGAAATAGTTAAATTGTTGACGCGATTTTGAATTCCACCCTCTATCTTTCCAATTGCATTCATTCTCACCTATATTTCCGTGCCGATGAACCGCAGAGTCCCATCGAGATCGTCTCAACAACTGATGGTTACACGGAATTTTCAGATTCATTCGTTTGCTCCGTTGGTAGGGTGTTTTTATGCAGCCACTATTTGGAATTCGTGATACCTCCGCTGTAAAACGCGCGGCATTGCCTGCAGCCCTAAACGAAGATGCGTTTTGGCCATATGAGCCGAAAACTCTCGAAGAGTGTGGGCTACCGGAAACGGCAATTGAGTCGTTGATCCTCCAAACCTTTCTCTCCGCAGGGACGCTCACAGGACGAGGAATGACGGACTGTGTTCGATTGCCTTTTCGAATCATCGAGCAGCAACTCGCTCAATTGCGTGTTCGGCAGTTGATAGTCCATGCGCGCCCAGCACCACTCAACGATTTCTACTACAGTTTGACAGAAAGCGGACAAAAGAGGGCTCAAAGCCTTCAGAAGGCTAGCTCCTATACTGGTCCCGCACCGGTTCCGATGATGGACTACGTGCTAAGTGTCGAGGCCCAGGCCAACAATTTCGAGCCCATCACCCGCAATGAGCTCAAGGCAGCACTGGATGGCGTAACTTACGAACCATCGTGGCTCGATTTTTTAGGACCCGCAATCAATAGCAACTCAGGAATTTTTTTATACGGACCGCCTGGGAACGGAAAAACGACGATCGCGCGCTGCCTTGCCAACTGCCGCGGTCAGGAGATTTGGATTCCGTACACCATCCTCGAGGATGGCATGATTATTAAACTTTTTGACGCGTCCTATCACATTGCATCCAATAGTTCGATCGCCAGCGCAGGGATCATCGCTGACCAAGAACATGATCGTCGTTGGCTCAGAATACGACGCCCAACAGTTGTGGTCGGTGGTGAGCTGACTCTCGAAAACCTGGAAATTCGACATGACCCACGCAGCAATACTTGCGAGGCTCCACTACAAATGAAGAGTAACTGTGGATGCTTGCTGATCGATGACTTTGGTCGACAAAGAGTTGCGCCCGCAGAACTTTTGAATCGGTGGATTATCCCGCTGGAGAGTAGACACGATTTCCTAAACCTCCCAACGGGTAAAAAGTTTTGTGTTCCGTTCGAACAAACGATCCTTTTTTCCACCAACCTTCAGCCAGAACAGTTGGTGGACGAAGCATTCTTACGGCGAGTTCCATTTAAGATCAATATCGGCGATCCCTCCACTGAGGAATTCATCGATTTGTTCAAACGTGCATGCGAAACGAGCGATGTACTATGGCGACCTGAAGTTATCGAAAAGCTGATTGAGAAACACTATCGAAGTGTCGGGCGCCCACTTCGGCGTTGCCATCCTCGCGACCTACTGCGCCAGATCAAGTGCCTTTGCGCATACCGAGGTGAACGTGCTGAACTTAGGCCTGAGTTTTTGGATCTTGCATGTACCAATTATTTTGGTAACCAGCCGATCATGCTTTCCTCGGCAGCCATGATGTCGAAGCCCGTCGGTTGGGAAATCCCCAATCAACCGGGACCAAAATTGCCTGCTCAGGTTCACGACGTTATTTTAAATCGACCTGTTCTCGCATCTGCGGCACTGCAAGTTAGTCAGCCGTTGCGATCTAAACCTTTACGAACGGAAATCCTTCTTAATCAGCCGTCAATTGGACTGGTAAATCCGTCGATACCACGTCCAACAATTTCACCCGCTCTGCCTCAATCCCCCTTAATACTCTCCCCCACAAACGAGAGAGCCTAGGGTTTTGTTTATGACAATGACTGCATCGAGCCTCCAACCTGGTTTCGAACCTATTCCTGGGTATGTTCTTCGCAATAAACTGGGATGCGGCGGGTATGGCGAGGTTTGGTTGGCAGAAGCGCCTGGTGGCTTAAAAAAGGCAATTAAATTCGTTCATGGTACGATCGATAGTGCCGGAGCGGCAGGTGAGCTAAAGTCTTTACAACGTGTTCGTCAGGTCAATCATCCATTTATCCTCTCGTTGGAACGTATCGAAGTCATCGAGGGGCAACTGATTATTGTTACCGAATTGGCTCAATGTTCGCTTTATGATCGCTATATGGAGTTCCGCCAGAAAGGCTTTGTCGGAATAGAACGTGAACGATTGATCGGGTATATGCGAGATACAGCCGACGGTCTGGATTTTATTTGCAAACATCATGATTTGCAGCACTTGGATGTAAAACCCGCAAATTTGCTCCTAGTTGCGGACCGAGTCAAGGTTGCAGACTTCGGATTAATCAAAGACATCCAATCCAATAGCTTGTCCGCAATGAGTGGACTTACGCCGACCTATGCGGCTCCGGAAATGTTCGATGGAAGACCCGGACGCTTTTCGGATCAGTATTCCTTGGCGATTGTGTATCAGGAGCTGCTAACTGGAACACTTCCATTTCGAGGCAGGACTACTGCCCAACTTGCCAATGAACATCTTTACAAAGCACCTAATCTAGAAGCAATTCCGTTGGTGGAACGGCCAGTCCTAAGCAAAGCGCTCGCGAAAAAACCGAATTTGCGTTTTGGTGACTGCCGAGAGTTTATCAATGCTCTCGAAATTGCACACGCCCAATCAAGCACCCTGGAAACAGATGAATATGCGAACGGTCCGCAACGTAAGAAACCCTTAGGCAGCCGATCAAAGAATAGCAACAAACCACCTCGGACTGCACGGATACAAAACATTCCATCGCAACGGCTACGCAAACTTCCTGAGATGCCCCCAAGTTGCAGTACTAAGAGCCAGATCGACGCTACTATCCAGTCGCGAAGTGTCGATTTGCTGCCGACGCTCTTACCGACTCAAACGATTGCCGATTCAGCCTCAGTACGAAGCGAGAGCGCGTCCAAGATCGCGAGGAAATCTCTTATCATTGGATTGGGTGAGACGGGTGCAAAGTCATTAATTAGGTTACGACAAAAGATTCTTGAGACGAATCAAGACTTACTCGGTTGTGAACAAATGGGGTTCCTTTTAGTCGATTCCGATAAAAAGACGATTGAATCGTCGCTGGACCTAGATCGCATCGAGGGCATGCCGTACCACGCCACAATTTTGATTCCTTTGAAGCCACCGCAGTACTATCGGCAATCTTCAATAGGCGAATTCCCGCAACTGAGCCGGCGATGGGTGTATAACATTCCGCGTTCGTTGAAAACCGAAGGTGTCCGTCCACTCGGAATGCTTGCGTTTCTAGACAACGCGGCGATCGTGCTTGAGGCTTTACAAGAGTCCCTTCTGGAAATCGCAAAAAGTAACGGTGAAGAACTAAGTAAAGAACTTATATCGGTCCAGATCGTTGCGTCGGCCCATGGCGGAACAGGCAGCGCGATTGCTTCCGAGATCGGCTTTTTGGTCCGACAGTTAGCTGCCGAATTCGAAATTCCCATCAACGTCGAAATGACTTTAACATGCGCCACCCCCAACGGTATCGCATCCACAGATCTAACAACTGCCAGCGCTCTTTCCTGCTTGATGGAAATCAATCATTACTTTAATACCGAAGGGTTGCACCCCCCGATCGATCAAATACCTGCCTCGAGAGCCATTTATCAGCCTCCATTCGATCATGTCTCCCTGATTTACGGAGGTCAATGCGGTAGTCAGCGTGATTGGGAAGCAGCGACAGTTCAGGCGGCAGAATACCTGTGGGCATGCACTGCAACGGAACTTGGATCTCGAATTGCTAGAACTCGAATAGAAGATAATTCGGAATCGAACCATAAAATGGATCAGGGTTGGACGAAATGGCTGAGCACAGTCCATTCGCGTCAGGTAGAGATCGTTTCCCAAATCAAACCCGTCACGGCTGCAAGTCGATTGTGCTTGCGTGCGATTTTGCCTTGGCTCTCAGCTTTAGACGATGTCCTATCGGAAAAAAACCATGGCGACGCTTCATCTGAGGCCGCAGATCCCAAGATAATCGAGCAGATGGATTTTTTTGTTGGAGATATGTTTCGAAGCAACCACTGGACAGCACAAGCATGGGTCCGCGAATGCATGCTTCGAGTCGTACCCGATACCAACGAAAGTGACTCTTCCAAGGAGGCTTACACTGCAATAGCAGATTTCAGTCGACCACACCTTGCTTGCAATCTGAACATAGAACAGCGTGAGGATCTTGCGCATGTTTGCCTGCAGCTTGCTCTTGATTTGCAAATCGCAACGCAGAATATATCGAAATTGATCGCATCTACCCATGACAACCTCGCGGATTGGCTATTTCGACGATGGTTGACAAATCCATTCGCCTGGGCACACCTCAAACAAGTCGTTCGACTGGTTGCTAAAAAGTTCAGTGTGAACGCCAACTCGCTTTTTGTCGTATCTCAAAAACTCGCCGACAATCATGCTGCTCTATTAAATCAATTGAATTCGGGTATCCAAAAGGCGTATCCTGAAAGTGAACAGACTTTGCATGCGATGGCTTTAGAGGCTAAATTGCATACTATGGGAGCAAAAATGCTTGCAAGAATGGCTGAACATATGGCCTATCTTGAAGATCTTTGGCTGAATGAATGCAAATTACTTCATGCAGAAATTTGCAATTGGATGGACGATTTAGTCAATCGACTCGGCCTCCGTTTGGACAACTCCCCCCATTCCAATTCGACTCTTTCGGCATTGTTCCAAACGGAGGCGGATGATGCGGCAGGTAAGGATGTACGCCAAGCCTTGCAGACATTGCTAACGGATCGCCTCAAGAACGTCCTAAGAGACAGCCGGAAGCCATCTTTTTTGTCGGAGGATAAGCCGATTTCCTTCCAAGACATCCTAGAATCAGCAACTCAATCGTTCCTCCTATCTCAAAGTTCCGTTCGCAAAACAACGGAGTTAAAGGAAAGTACCGATCCCGTCGTCGCAGTCGCCACTGCACCTGTTTCGAATCCGATTCATTCGAAACCCCCGACAACCGACTCTTCGTCTCAATTGGAAATCGAGGGGAGTACCCTCGAGGAAAAGAGCTTAGAAATCGAAATTGATTCGACTAGGCCCTACTTTGTCGAATTCGGAGGGGCCGTACGGAATGCAGTACTATTGCCTAGCACTATCGCCAAACAGCTTGATTCAACGCAAAAGGCAATTATGGAAGATAAAAATGTCGCTATTGTAGTTAGCCAAAGTTGCCAACAGTCAGCAATCTTCTGTCTAGGCGAAAGGCTGGAACTGTCAGGCATTATGGATCGAGTATGGATGCCGTCATCCGATATTTGGAACCTAGCGAATCGGGTTTTAGCAAGGGTCGATGTAGATTGGCTGCCCGTTAGTGGCTAGCCCGGATTATTCACAACCCGACAGGTAACGGCTTGTCGATTTAATGTGATTTACAAAAATAGTAATTAGCCGATGGGCGTTAGCCACGGTTGTTGGCGAGTCAACCGACGCTAACGCGTTGCGGCTAATTAAATCAACAAACCGTTACGCATCGGGTTACGACGAGCTATCTGCATTTGAACTACTTCCAACTCTCAACCGTTTCCATTAGCCGGTCTGCGTTGACGAAGACCTCTGCCATCCAACCCGCCTTCTTCGCAGCTTCTACGTTTTCTGCTCTATCGTCCGTAAAAAAAATTTGCGGTGCACCATGGCCCGATTGACGTTGTGCCTCCTGGTAAATATACGCATCCGGTTTCATGCTCCTAACTTCAAACGAAAGGATAACCGGTGTAAACCATCCACGCACTTGAGGGTACGCAAGTTCGCTAATCCAGCTCCAATGTGCCTCGCACGTGTTCGAAAGCAATCCCATCGGTATCCCTAATCCGCGAATTTCTTCAAGGACAGGCGTAATATGTACATTCGGAATAAACATGTCCGCAGCCGCTTGAAGCATGTCCTCTACATCCAAATCCGTACCGACGGTATCTGAAATTCGAGCAACGAACTGCGCGCCGTTAATCCAACCAGACTCGTATTCTATCTGCAACGTTCCATCGAAAACAATCGACTTCATTTGCTCCGTTGAAATGCCAGCGACCTTGGCCATCTTGCGTATCGCTAAACTGTGATCGAAATAGAGCAGTACATTGCCAAGATCAAAGTAAACAAAGTCAGGTCGCATGAGTAAGTAACTTCTCCCATCGTTTGATTTGTTCCTCAACTCGGTCTGGATTACTGGAGCCGAAAGAACGGTACGATTGGACTGCACCCGATACACCCAACCTTGACCGAATGGTGCCATCCAATGATTCGTCAACGGACTTAATCTCAGCTTCGGTTAGCTCAACGAGCGATACGTTTCGCGCTTTCGCAATTGCAACGAGTGCACCCACCTTGTGATGGGCTGTTCGCTGTGGCATACCCTGAGCAATTAGCCCCTCCATTAACGCGGTTGCGTCGAGATAGCCCTGGTCCAATTTAGCTGATATGACGTCCGGTTGTAGCTCCGTTTGTTCAACGATTGGTATGGCTAATTCTAGGCACGCCATTACGGTATCGAACGAATCAAATAGCGGTGGCTTGTCCTCTTGTAAATCGCGGTTATAAGCCAGCGGCAGTCCTTTGATGAGCACAAGCAGGGTTTGAAGATTCCCCACTACGCGAGCTGTCTTACCACGGGTCAATTCCAACGTATCCGGGTTCACTTTCTGCGGCATGATAGAGCTTCCGGTACAAAAGGCGTGGGGTAATTTGATAAATCCGAACTCCGTTGTAGACCAGAGGATCCACTCCTCGGCCCAGCCGCTCAAATGCTCCGAAATCATCGTCAAAACAAATACCGACTCAACGACAAAGTCTCGATCACTGCTGATGTCGACACTGTTAGCTGCCACTCCCTCGAATTCAAGCAACTCGGCGGAATAGTGTCGGTCGATCGGCAAACTTGTTCCGGCGACCGCTGCGCCGCCCAACGGACAAATATTGACTCGCTTGCGGCAATCCAACAACCGACTACGATCTCGCTCTAATTTCTCTACATAGGCCAACCAATAGTGCGATGCCAGAACAGGTTGTGCTCTTTGCATGTGAGTATACGCCGGAATAATGACCCCTTGGTCCGTCTTGCAACGTTGGAGAAACGCACGCTGTAGCTCAAACAGCAACGCATCCACTCGATCGAGCTGTTCTCGAACCCACAGTCTCAGGTCCGTCGAGACTTGGTCATTTCTCGAGCGAGCGGTATGCAATTTGCGACCAACGTCCCCCAGACGATCGATGAGTGCTTGCTCGATGTGCATATGGATGTCTTCCAGCTCAATCCTGAAGGGCATCTCGCCCCGAGCAATTACCCCTTCGATATCCTGCAGCTCACGCTCTATCGCTTCAAATTCCTCGGCCTCTAGAAGCCCTTGACGACAAAGCATCCTCGCGTGGGCGATCGATCCTCGAATATCTTGCTTGTAAAGGCGGTGATCAAACGAAATACTTTCGCTAAATCGAGCCAAACGTCCGTCCATACCGTCCGAGAAAACGCCGCTTCGAGATAATGATGCCAAAATAAATTCCGAGGTTAAGTGGATAGATTTCGTGCTATGATTGTCTTGAATTCCTCAAGATACTCAAGCCGTGAAGTAGAGGCTACACAATTGTTGTCGCAGGTTTTTCGTAGAACTCCCATCTCGCTACTCAATTTTATCAGCCAGCCGACTCGTGCTGTTGTGAGTGTTTTGGGTGTCGCATTTGCATTGCTGCTCATTTTTATGCAACTGGGATTTCGCGGAGCGGTTGGTAATACGGCTACCATTGTTTACGGGAAACTGACGGGCGAATTGGTCATGCGATCTCCCGATTACGTGCATCTTTACGAGCCTCGATCGATCGATCGTTCCTGGATGAACATGGTGGCCTCGCATCCGGATATTGAAGCGGTCGATCCGTTTTTCATCATGCTGCAAAGATGGCAAAACCCGCCAAAAAACGAAAAGTGCGAACAAGCTCCCCCTGACGGATCTTTCCGTACAGTTGGCATGATGGGAATTCAATTGGACCGGCCAGTGATTAAGGTGGATGAACTGTCCGAAAAAATTGACCTACTAAAGGATCCCGACGCTATGCTCGTTGATCGCGCAACGCGAGCCGAATACGGGCCAGAAAACTGCAAACTTTTTTCTGATGACGATATTTCTAAACATGCCGAAATGGGTGGCCGTTCGACTTTGATCGCTGGGCATTTTAAATTGGGGACGGGATTAGCGACCAACGGCGCTGTCTTGGTTAGCGACGTTGGGTTTGGTAAGCGTGCTGGAATAGATGTTCGACGACGCGTTTCGTTAGGCCTCGTCCGCATCAAGCCCGGAAAAAATCCAACCGTGGTTCAGGCGTCTGTTGTTTCATGGCTCAAGGAGCGGGAACCTAGCTCCGAACTAGCTGTTCAAATTTTCACGATGGAGGAGCAGCGAATCTGGGAACGCAAGCGATGGCTAAACGAAACGCCCATCGGCACGATTTTTACTATGGGCGTGGCACTGTCTTTTATTATAGGAGCAGCCATAGTCTACATGGTTTTGGCCACCGACGTCGCAAGTAGGTTGCCTGAGTATGCGACTCTTAAGGCGATGGGGTACGCACCGAACTACCTCGGTCAAACCGTATTGCGTCAAGCTTGGTTACTAGCGTTGTTAGGCTACATCCCGGCTTTCCTCACTGCCACGGCATTGTACCAAATCACGTCAAGTCTCTCAGGCATTCCAACCTTTATGACCTGGCAACGTGCCGTGGGCGTATTCTGCCTCTCGATACTCATGTGTACTTTAGCAGGTATTCTAGCCGTACGAAAACTCTTGAAAGCCGAACCCGCTTCACTATTCTGAATC
>JAYVPE010000621.1:0-13093 GCA_043757575.1 Pirellula sp. | reverse complement strand
GACAATGGCTTACACTGCGAAAGCTCGATCAGTTTGCACCCAATGCGAACCTTTTTCCACAGTGGAACGATGAGATTCGCAATTTGGCTCGCCGTGAGACTTATCTCTTTTTCGAAAACATCATGCGAGAAGACAAGAGTATCATGCGTCTTCTAGATGCCGATTATTCATTTATGAACGACAAGCTTGCCAAGTTCTATGGGATACCTGGCGTTGAAGGAGATGAGTTTAGAATGGTCTCCACCAAAGGGCACAAGCGACTAGGCTTGCTGACTCATGCCTCTATTCTGGCGGTGACGAGCAATCCCACTCGAACCAGCCCAGTCAAGCGAGGCAAGTGGGTGCTCGATAATTTGCTAGGAACTCCACCCCCTGCGGCACCTCCGGGAGTCCCTGAGTTGGACAAGGCTGAACTGACAGGCACGCTTCGTCAGAGGATCGAACAACATCGCGCCGACCCGGCGTGTGCCTCGTGCCACAAATTGATGGACCCCATTGGACTGGCATTGGAAAACTACGATGCGGTGGGGCGTTGGCGAACGATCGATTATGGTGAACCGATCGACACCGCTGGTGAACTGCCAGGTGGCGAAAAAATCAAAGGGCCGGCAGATCTGATTCGAAATATCGGTGGCAAGAACGCGGACAAGTTCGTGCGGTGTGTTTCTGAAAAAATGCTGGTCTACGGCTTGGGTCGTGGGCTGGAATACTACGATCGATGCGCGATTGACAAGATCCAATCAAAACTAATCCAAGACGATTACCTATTTTCAACGCTCATTTACGAGATCGTTTCCAGCGATCCATTTCAACGCAAGGGAGTTCGTGACGAACTATGAAAAATCAACGACTATCTCGCCGAACGATTCTACGCGGCTTAGGTACAGCTATGAGCTTGCCATTGCTAGATGCAATGCTTCCGGGCGGTCGTGCAGCCGCTGCCGCAGGGCCTCAAGCACCCTTGCGAACGATGTTCTTTATGGTTCCCAACGGTGCGCATATGCCCGCGTGGACACCGGCCACGCAAGGGCCAGGATACGTGTTATCACCGATTTTAGAGCCGCTGGCAAAGCACCGTGAAACCATCTCAGTTTTTAGTGGCCTAACTTTGGACGGTGCTCGAGCGCACGAGGATGGAGCAGGCGATCACGCTCGCTCCGGCGCTTCGTTCCTGACCGGTGCACACCCAAAAAAGACTGACGGTGCCGACATCAAAAACAGTGTCTCCGTGGATCAAGTGGCCGCGCATGTGATCGGATCCAAGACGCGATTCGCTTCATTGGAAATGGGGCTGGAGGGGTCCGCCCAAGCTGGCAATTGCGATAGCGGTTACTCATGTGCTTATTCTAGCAATCTGGCTTGGCGAAACGAAAATAGTCCGTTAGCCAAAGAGAACGACCCGTCCGCAGTATTCGACCGGTTGTTCGGAAACGGGGACAATGTTAGCGAAGGAAAGAACCGTGCAGCCCGGATCGAACGACGTAAAAGTGTGTTGGACTTCGTTCTTGATGATGCGAAATCACTTCAACAAAAACTCGGCACTGCGGACCAACGGAAGCTCGATGAGTATTTGTATGCCGTTCGTGAAGTTGAGAACCGAATGGTAAACTCGGACAAGTTACGAGTTGGAGAAGACGGCATTCCCAACTTCCCTCGACCTGCTGGTGTGCCACGGGATTGGAGTGAGCATTGCAAGTTGATGTTAGATATGGTTGCGATCGCCATCCGTAGTGATTCCACTCGTGTTTTGACATTCATGTTTGCCAACGAAGGAAATAATCGTGGGTATCCACAAATCGGTGCTCCGGAAGGGCACCACGATTTATCTCATCATGGCAAGAGTGAAGAAAAGCAAGCCAAGGTGCAAAAAATCAATCTTTTTCACATGCAGCACTTTGATTACTTGCTCGATCATTTTGCAGCAGTAGAGGAGGGAGGCGGTAAGCTACTCGACAATTGCATGATTATCTACGGAAGCGGTATCTCCGACGGCGACCGACATAACCACGACGATTTGCCCATTATCATGGCTGGCAAAGCAGGTGGAAAAATCAAGAAAGCGTCGCACTGGCAGTTTCCAAAAGACACCCCCCTATGCAATCTTTATTTGTGGATGCTCAATCAAGTCGGAGTCAAAGCCGACAGCTTTGGCGACAGCAAAGGCGAACTTAAGTTTTCATAGGTTTAAGAACTGCAGTAACATTCTGACCAAGGAGAACGTTTCATCGAACCCCTCCCTGTCGAAGCGCGTCGAGCGGGTAGAGTGTATCTCGCCATAAAACGCCACCTCGCCGCGTTGTCACCCAAGCGGATTTAAGCACCGCAAAAAAGAGTAGCGGAAAAATCAGAGGCGTTAATAGCCAGCATGTTCCACTCCAGCCAAGTCGCCGCGACAAGATGTAGGCTGGAATGCATAACGAAAACATCGCAAGTCCTGAAGCTAAGCCCACCGCTGTACCCGTAAATAGGCCAAGGATGGCTACGCACCAAAACAGCATGCCCCCTAACCCCGCCACCAAAGCACCAATAAGTCGAAAATCCATCGCGGCGAAGTAATTTTTTTCATGTATTTTTATCAGGTCCGCCACAGTCGTTCCCCAATGGCACTGCACGTCGTCGCCACCGATGAAAGCACGCGTTCGCTTTCCAACGCGGCGTAAGAGGAGTCCGAGCCTGACGTCATCCAAGACCGTCATTCGCAACGACTCGTATCCACCGCATTGTCGGTAGGCAGAAGCCCGCACAAGATTAAAAGCACCTAGTCCTAGATGGGCTTTCGGCCGATCGCGATTCACGCCGGAGATCCAATTCGACAAACTGATCAAGAATGCCAAATGCCATGCTTGAGCGCCAACCGTTCCTGCGATGACGCCGGGAGTAAGTGTTACGTGGTCGACTTCGTCACGCGTCGCAACTCGCAAAGCGCGCAATATAACATCGGGCTTCATCCAGCAGTCGGCGTCCGTGAATAGAATCCATTCGCCTTTGGCAGCGGCAGCCCCAACATGACACGCATAGCATTTCCCCAACCAACCCTCTGGTAATTCATTAACACGTAGCATATGTACGCGGCTATCCTGAAGCGTCAACTGCGTCAGGATTTCCTCGGTTCGATCACTTGATCGATCATCGACGACAATGACTTCGAGCGCCACGCCACGCTGTGCGAGCAAGTTTCGAATTGAATTTGCGATACGTGAATCCTCATCGCGCGCGGCAATTACAACCGAGCAACGAACAGCGCCGTCATTCATTCTGTCCCCTAAGGCTGCTGTATCTAAATCGGACAGCCCCGGTAGTCGATGAACCCACTGCAAGTCAAAGAGTGCGGAGATCGTCATCCATAAGAACAATGCGGCTACAACCATAAAAACAATTGAAATCCACGTTAGCAAATGGTATCTCCAAGCACGTGCATTCGGCTGTTCTCAGCCGAATGTCAATTTGGTCAGCAGTATAAAATTGGCTGCGTCAGCGTGAAAAAGCTGTGTCCGACTGAAAAAAAATATTCTACGTGTTTTCGATGATTGCAGTGATTGGATTGCCGTAGTCAATCTCAAGTCGTTTTCGACCGGGAATCTCCAGACGCCGTGCTTCCAATCCCATTAGATGCATTACCGTCGCATGCACGTCAGTGACGTAGTGGCGATCCCAGCACAACGAATTCGCAATGTCATCGCTTGAGCCAGCCAGTCCATCCAATATTCAACTTAGTGTTGCCATGGACCAACCTTGACGGCATCCTCAAGACTTGCCGAATTATAAATCGTTTGGACTCCACCTCGTACCGAAAAACTCCGACAGTCACCCTCAAAGTGACGCATAAAGAGCGATTTTGGACAGAAATCTCCTGAGAACCTACCGTTTTCAGCTCGAGGACATCTACGGGCATTTTAATTTCCACAAAATTCTAATTTAAGCTTGAAAAGCCGTCCAAGTTTGTGGCTGACAAATCACTACTACCGTATGCTATGACATAGTACGTCGACGCAAAATCTGCGTTGCGGAGTCTCATTTTATATTTTTTTGGAGTATGAATCATGCAACGAAGGTTACGTCGCGCGTTTACGCTGGTCGAATTATTAGTCGTTATAGCCATCATTGGAATTCTGGTCGGACTTTTACTACCTGCGGTGCAGTCTGCTCGAGAAGCAGCGAGACGAATGCAATGTCAAAACAATCTTAAGCAACAGGCGTTGTCGACGCACAATGCTCATGACACTCATCGACGGTTCCCACCTCAAGCGGGAAATTATGGTGGTGCTTGGTATGCACCTTTGTATTTCCATTTGCTGCCATTTATCGAACAAAAAAACGTTTTCGAAATGGCAAACAATTGCGATTTAAGTGCGGCAGTTGGCCAGGCAACACCGGGTGCAACGGTCACGAATCTTGGATACGTCTGGCCCACTTGGGGATCTGTCAATACAGGAAGCAAAACATGGCTTCGACAGACGCGAATCTCTTCGTTTCAATGCCCAAGCGATAGTACTTTAGGCAATGGTTTGGATTGGACTCCTGGTGACGCTTCGTATGCGGGCAACTTCTTGGTCTTCGGTGGAGTGAACAACAGAACTGTCGCCTGCGGAACTCAAGGAAATCCGTGGGAAACCTGCTGGGACGGCAAAACGAATTTTTCGACACTTACGGATGGGACTTCCAACACCATAATGTTTGCGGAGAAACTCTCTCGTTGCGATGGAACGGGAAGCCCAGGTGGCAATTGGTGGTTGCGAGGTGTGTTCCGCATTGGCGCGTCGGGTGGGGGCAACCCCAATTCGGGAGTTCCGGCGGACAGCTATCCAGGGGATCGATTGTCAGGAGTTTTTGGAGGTGGACGCGGTCGTGATGGGACGATCTTCACCTACGGTGCAAACTCCAAGTTTCAATTAAACCCCAGACAGCCTCTTGCGAATTCTGCATCGGGTGGCCAGTGCGATCGTAGATTAGCCTCAACCCAGCACGTGAGCATGCAGGTGGGACTTTCGGACGGAAGCATACGAGGCATTTCAGGTAGCATGGATAACGCCATATGGTTTGCCTTGTTGACCCCGTCAGGGGGGGAAGTAAATGGAGAGATCGAATAAAATCTAGCGATAGATTTATTGACAATGATCATGGAATCATCCCTCATTGGTAAACGAGACGCGTTTGCCAATGAGGTTTAGCAACGAAGTTTTTTCAGTCGATACTCATTACAGATTGTACAACGGTATGTGGAAAAAGGTTTTTACGCTTTGCGCACTAGTAATGCTCGTAGGTTGCGGGCCTCGAATGGGTGAGGTATCCGGAGTTGCCACATTCGATGGAAAACCGATTCCTGGAGGGCTGCTGACCTTTCGGCCGTCGGATCCAGCACATAACTCGGTTTCATTTGAGTTGCCTCGCGACGGAAAATTCAAGGTGGAATTGCCAGCGGGTGACATATCTATTTGCATTGACAACCGAGAGTTCGAGCCGCGACCCGCAACCGTACCTGCAATTCCACCAGGTATGAATCTTCCAGCGGAAGTGATCAAAGGGATGCAGGCCAGCAGTAAGGAATCGAGCAAAGTATCTGATCGATGGGTCAAGTTGCCCGAAAAGTATTATGACATGGAAACGTCTGGGTTGAAAATTATCGTCAAGGGTGGCAAGCAAGAAGAAGCGATTGTGTTCAAATAGTAGTCCGCCAATCGTTTGTTTTATTTTTTTGCCTCGTTAGTGCGTTAGTGATACAAAACTGGCGAGGTGAATATTGCGACAATGCAAAGGCTTGCCAAGATAACCGCCATCAATAGACTTCGTTCATAATACAAGTATTCCAACCATGTTGGTTTGGTGCTTCCTGGAAGCTGATTCAGGCGGTCAAGCGTGAGTGCTGCGATGTACGTTTCGTGGTCCCCGCCCCTAAAGGCAATTGACTTGAGGTAAGAGCGCACCCAGTTTAGGTCGAGTCCATCTGGGATCCCATAAATCTGCATCAACTGAACAGCGTATGCAGTATCGTCTATGGAACTCACGAGAGGAGCAGTGTAGCTCTTGAATCCACCCGCTAGTGTGAATCCACCGCCGGATTTGCAATGCATTTCCCGAAGAATATCGTGGATGCGACTGCGAACACGATCGACATCAACAGGGCGTCCAATGACCTCCAACAATTGTGTAGCGATAAGAGCCTCGGGAATTACCTGAGAGTTCATTGAAGATAGCGAATTCATGCTTGCAAGCAGTTGTCGCTCCAAAAGGTCCACATGCTCTTCTGTTAGTGCTCTTTGCTGTACTAAGGCGAGGATCCACCACTCGGCTTGTCTAAGGCTTCCATGGGTTAGGTTCAGACCGTACACGGGATTCAATAGCAGCCGCGAACTTTTTGAGATCTCTCGTTGAATTCGGGGCCCGGTGGTTGCCAGACCGCTTCGATAAAGAACGGCCATAGTGAAGGGATTCGAATGCTCGCCCGATTGCAACATTTCGGACTCTGCGAGTTTGCGGGGGAGCGATAAATCAAGCTCGAACCCTTTCTCAGAAGCCCATTCCTGAACTATCCCCCAACGCGTCCAACTGACCGAAGAGTAAGGTGCATGGTCGAAGGACTCTACATGGGTTTTGAGTCGTGCGAACGTAATGGGATACCAAATGGATTTCGAATAGAACGCGAGCAGTGGCACCAGCAGAAAAAACGCTAACCACACCGTTGCTCGATGGTTCGATCGAACGACACTTGGATCAGTTCGTTGACCAATAAACGGTATGACGAACATGGTTGCGAGGAAGAAAATGGCCGGTAACAGCTTCTGGTCGAGAAAATGAATCTCTCGATCACCCATACCAGCCATACTCGAAAATTGACCAACTGAGTTCAATCCAAACAACACCGACTGCGCCACTAAGCTGCGATTTCCAAGCCCCAGCTTAGCAAAACAGTGCAGTACATAGAGCATCGCCGAGAGTGATATCAGATAGACGAACAACATCCATGAGGTGGCACCAACAAAACCAACCCCGATCGAAAGTACGAACAAAAGAGTTGCAATCCATTTGTGACTCTGCCACCACTGAAGCGAGGCGGTTTGAATCGCATTCGAATCGTCGAGAGTTGGCGCACGTGACCTCTGAATGCTCATGATGGTCGTCGTTCCGAAAATGGCGGCACCAACCAAAAGAAAGAGGGTAATTGCGGGAAACGCGACGATTCCCAATAGTTTGCCAGCGGTGGATCCCTTTGCCAGCGGTAGGACGCTTGCCGATAACTTTTCCCCAGTCAGGAGTTGCAAAGGAATAAAGGAAGCGGCGGCACGGAGAAAAGGAGAAGCACTTTCCAATGGGTCGTTCCGTTCCTCGATCTCGAGTCGCTCAATGCGATCGTACACTCCTTTATGAAATCGGTCTTCGCTTCCATTGAAGGAACTCAAAGCCCTACGGACATGTGCTTCGGAAACCAAAAGTCCCTTGCGCTCGTAGTCTATAGACATATAATCACCCGTGCGATCTGTTTCGAAGTCGGTTCGGTGTCGAGCATTCGACGCAACGATAGCCTGGCTTGATAGAGACGCCCTTCGACTGTTTTGGATGTTAGCGATAAAAGCACGGCCACTTCGTTCACGCTCGTTTCTTCTAGGTAGTGCATCAAAATGACCTGACGCAGCTTGAGAGGCAATCGTTCGATTGCTAGACGCATACGATGGATTGGCTCGGTGTCTTCGGCGCTCACAGCTCCGGTTGCTTGCTCAACCAAAGGAGTTTCAAAAAGCACAACTTGATTGCGTCGTCGCCGACTGCGCGACCAGTTGCGGTATTCATTGTGTGCGATGCCTCGCAGCCAATTGCCAAAGACATCCTTTTGAGTCCAGTCACCACGGCATGCGTCCCTTTTGAAGTAGGCGACTGCGAAACTATCTTGAGCAATGTCTTCGGCATCCGACCACGGAACGCGCCAAGAAACGAGCAAGCCCACAAGAGGCCCGCGATAATAGTGAATGAGTTCTAGTAATTCCATTTTATTCCTTGATCTACTCATAAGTGTCCGTCGGCACACTTGATCACACAAGATTCTTCGAGGATGTGGGGAAGTGGCGAACCAATTCGGAAGCGAATCTGTCCACAAAGCAAATCGACAAGCGCCGTACGGATGGGCGTCGTGGGGATAGGGGACACCGGACTTTTTCGCGCGTGGGTGTGGGGGACACCCGTCCTTTTCGGGGGGTGGTTGAATTACTGTCTTGGCTTTGCTCCAATTTCCTTTCGTGAATTGCCTTTGATTGAGGATTCATTTATCGATTCAAATCGACGGGCAGGAAATTGAGCACGCTCTCAAAAGTGTAGTGTCCCCAATATTCCCAATATTCCATATTCTCGACATCAGCCTTTCTCCAATGGGTGTACAGTCCTTCCATGCAGAACGAACATTTTGTCGTTCAAACAAAGTGTGCCACGACGCTCCGCCGTCGTGATTCGCGACGGCGGAGCGTCGCGGCACACAGCAGGAACCCACTTGCTCAAATTAGCTGGGTTCGAACTCCGGACAACGCATCACGCGTTTAGCTGGTGACAACTTCGCCCAGACCGTTAGCACGTATACCATGGTCAGCGTTACTGTCACCAACATCGCGAGCCATTCCCAATCGGTCGCCTTTCGGAATCGTGAGCCAACCACGAACTCGGACGCCGCCATAGCTACGCATGGTCACCAGATAGGTGGGCAAACGACTATTTCTTAGCGCTCTGGACTTCGCCCGCAGGTCGTCGATGCTCATCAATTTCCTTTTCACTTGCGTCGGCCAATGCGCTAAGCTTGGCGACAATGTCTGGGTGTTGCGATGCGACGTCAGTGGTTTCGTAAGGATCATTGCCAAGGTCAAAGAGTGCAAGTGCTGGAACATCATCGCTGTTGTTCGCCGACTTCGTAGCCTTGGCCTTATTTGCATTGTTCTTTTCGGGGTCGGCTTTCTTCGTAGGGCTCGCAACAAAAAGTTTCCAGTCACCGTGCCGAATAGCACTGAGTTTGCTGGCACCATTGAAATAGAGTTGAGTATCTCGCACGGGTGGCGCATCGGCATGGAACATAAGTGAAGTAATATCTCGACCGTCGAGCACGCGATCCTGAGGTAACGCGGCACCGGTAAGCTTAGCAATCGTCGGCAGTACATCGATATTGCCTGCAATTTGATTACACGTTGTGCCGGACGGGATGCGACCAGTCCAGCGCATGATGCAGGGCTCGCGGACACCTCCTTCAAAGACACTTGTTTTCTTACCACGCCAGGGGAGCGATGACCCGCTGGCAGCTCCATTGTCCGAGGTAAAGATCACGAGGGTGTTCGAATCGAGCCTTAGCTCTTGTAAAGTCTTCATGATCTGCCCGACTGACCAATCGATTTCCTCGACAGCGTCGCCAAATAGGCCTCCAGCGCTCATGCCCTTGAAATCAGCGGAAGCGGCCAACGGTACGTGCACCATACTATGTGGTAGATACAAGAAGAATGGCTTCGACTTGTTCTCCCGAATAAACTTAATCGCTTCGTCGGTGTAACGTTTTGTCAACGTGTCCTGATCCGCCGGATATTCGACAACTTCGCTGCCTCGCATCAATGGCACTACGTGCTTGGTAGCAGCTTCACGAGCTTTTTCTTCTGTCATGCCGTTTCGAAAAACACAATCCTTTGCGAATTGAGCATTTACCGTATCGATCGTCATATCATTGCTGTACGGAATACCAAAATAAGAGTCGAAACCCTGTTTTGTCGGCAAGAACGGCTCGCGATGGCCAAGGTGCCATTTTCCAATGCAAATCGTCGCGTAGCCTAGTGGCTTCACGACTTCTGCTAACGTGATCTCACTTGGATTCAGTCCAATCTTCGCACTCGGGAACAACACGCCCGGAATCGACACGCGTGTGTTGTAGCTGCCGGTCATTAAACATGCTCGCGACATCGAACAAACTGGCGTCGCATAAAAGCTGGTAAACTTCATCCCTTCGGAAGCGAGCTTGTCAAGGTGAGGCGTCTTCAGCGACTTATTACCAAAGGGGCCGATGTCGCCATATCCAAGGTCATCAACGAAAATGAGAACAATATTGGTCTTTGCTGTGCCTGCAGTTGATGTGTCTGCAGCGTGAAGAGCCGCGAATGATGCAAGTAACAGAAAAGAGACGAGCGGGAGAATACGTTTCATGATGCTGAAGACTTTGGGGGACGTAGAGGGCTGGAGATTCAACCCATTGGGAAGAAAGCTCGGAGGTAAATTGTTACTATACATTAAATAGGGGGCTCGCGTGGTTCATCCGGTTTAGCCCGGCGCTTTCTGTGTCCCCGTTTCCTGTCCTTACCGTTTTGTCCCTAAACGCCTACCCCATGAGTGACGGTATTGATTTCTGGCAGAAATTTTTCTATACGAGAGTGTAGATCCATTTGTTTCCGCTTAGAAGAACGAACCGATAGGAGTAGACCCGATGGTACGAACGGCTTTTGCTTTGGTACTCGCCTGCAACCTCTGCCTTGCTTTTTGTGTGTCCCTCGTCGCCCAAGATCCTGATGCGAAGGTTACGCTGCTTAGGTCGAGCGTCATTGCCGCGTCATCCGAGCATTTGGCCAAGAGCGATATCGAAGGATTCTACCGAAACCTACCGGGAAACGATTTCTTGAAAGGGGAGGCACTGGACCGATTCCTCGATGAATCAAAACAAAAATTACAGATGGTCGCCCAGAAATACGGACCATTATTGGACGAGGCGGATCTTGTTCGCGAAGAAGTGAGCGGGGATTGCTATCGCCAATTTTCATTGGCTCAAAAATTCGAGAAGGGAATGGTCTTTTGGCGTGTTGTGTACTACCGGACCGACGACGAATGGAAGCTTCGGCATATTCACTTTGATATGCCAGAGAAAGGACTTCAAGTTGAATCAAGCAATGCGGCGTCCGCAGATTCACGACCACGAGAGATTGCAGATGCGTTCATGGCTCAATGTGCTGCCGACAAGATCGACGATGCTATGAACTACTTCAAGCAGAACGCAGTCGAAGGTCTTGCCGAGACCATGGGCGAGCAAGGATTGAAGCGAATCTCGCTAAAAATCCAGCTCGAAAGCGTCGAAGGGAACACAGCAACCGACAATTTTCAACTGGTCAAAACGGAAATGGTTGGCAAAGACTTCGTTCGCTACTACTACCTCAATCGTCGTGCAAAGAGCGCTCATCACGTGCAACTGACACTTTACAAGGGTAGAGAGAACTGGAAATTCTACGGATGGAGTTGGTCTAACGACGCCCCCATAGTCTTCGAGGCTTACGACCCGACCAAGATATCGTTGCGGTAGAAGGCAAGATAAAGCGTTCTAGTTTTTGGAAGGCCTACATGGGCGTGGCCTACATGGCGTACATTTCATGGCTCGCTTGCTTCGAGATCGACTTGCTTTGCTTTAGCATCCTTTCAAATCACTATCATTTGATCTTCAGATCGAGACCCGATGAGGTGGCCGCTTGGGATAACACCGAAATTTGCGCCCCTCTGTGTAATCTGCGGATAGCTATGTTTTTCATCCACAGATTGCGCAAATTTTCGCAGAGTTAGGATCTTTATTCGACGACAGTCATATTTCCGCTTCTTGGTATGACAATCCTATTATCTTGATACAAGAAAATGAAACGGTTAAATTTGCATACGAAGTAGGAACGGGCAGCATGGGCCGCGAAGCTGTTCGCTGTTTCTAGCGGCGAAAGCGATCCTGCTCACGCTAATTCGTCCCGGTCCAGTCGAGCGCTCGACGATTCACGCGATCCGAAGTACCATTATGGAGATATTGCTTGCATTTAGACGATAAACCTCAATAAAAGACCTTGGAAATGACAAAAGACACCTCCTCCGCGAGGCTGGCGCCCGAGCTGCTAGCCCCGGCAGGAAACTGGGAATGTATCCATGCCGCAATCGAAAACGGTGCCGATGCCGTTTACTTCGGACTGGAATCCGGCTTCAACGCTCGCGCGAGAGCGGTCAATTTCTCCCTTGAGGATCTGCCGAGCCTCATGCAGTTGCTGCATCGACGAGGGCTTGTCGGGTATGTAACACTCAACACACTTGTCTTTACCGACGAACTCTTGCAGTTCGAAAAGCATGTGGCTGAAATCGCGGCTGCCGGAGTCGACGCGGTTTTGGTCCAAGATTTCGGCGCAGTGCGACTTATCCATGAAATTTGTCCACAGCTCAGCGTTCATGCTAGTACTCAAATGACTATGGTATCCGCCGAAACGATCCAGGCTATCGAATCGCTTAAGGTCGATCGAGTGGTTTTGGCAAGAGAACTTTCCATTGCTGAAATTCGAAAGATCACGTCAGCGACCAGCATGCCGGTCGAGACTTTTGTACACGGTGCCTTGTGTGTATCTTATAGCGGTCAATGCCTGACCAGCGAATCGCTAGGTGGACGCAGCGCGAATCGTGGTCAGTGTGCACAGGCATGTCGATTGAATTATGATCTTATATGCGATGGAGAACATCGCGATTTGGGCGACAATCGTTTTCTTCTATCGCCCCAGGATCTAGCCGGATACACACTCATTCCGGATTTGATCGATGCAGGTGTCTGTTCAATGAAAATCGAAGGCAGGCTCAAAACTCCTGAGTACGTAGCCAACATCGTCGGCCACTATCGAAACGCGATCGATGCGGCAATCGCAGGAAAAGACATTCAATGGTCGAGCCAAGCGAAGCGAGAAATGGAGATGAGTTTCTCTCGCGGCTTCTCGCCAGGTTGGCTTGAAGGCTGCGATCACAAGCGACTCGTGCCAGGCATCACGAGCTCCAAACAAGGTGTTCGGGTTGGCAAAGTTATTGCAATGCGAGGTGAGCGATTGCTGGTGGATCTTGAAACACCATTGATCAAAGGGGACGGAGTCGTTTTGCAGGGAGGCCGAATCGATGGCACCGAAGTTGGCGGTCGGGTCTTCCAAGTATTCGTCAAGGGCACAGCTACCGATTTGCCATCTATGGGACGAGTTGAATTGGCGTTTCAAAATGGACTGTTCAAAAACTTTGAAGTCAAGCCAGGGCAAGCAATTTGGCAAACCGATTCTCCCCAGTTGAGCAAGAGACTGCGTGCAAGCTTTGCTTCGGAGCAGTT
>JAYVPE010000620.1:0-3522 GCA_043757575.1 Pirellula sp. | reverse complement strand
TCATGTGGCTTGAGCTGAGAAGAACACCATTGCCGACGATCGGGTCGAACTCCAACCGAGACTTGATCATGGCTTGGTTGGCGTGTGCAAAAAGTTTTACTTTCGTACCTTCCGGAGCCTCGATGGTTCCATCCTGGAGTACAGTACGAGATTTTTGTCTTGTATATTTTGGGTATTCGAATTCCATTCGATCGATTGCGACGATCGGCACGACTTGAACACTCAAAGCGAATGGACCGGCGCAAGCATCACCAGCGTCAATCCAATAGCGAAGGGGTTGGTGAATACCGCCAAAGCTTTTGCCGAACTCCAATCGATAGTTGACCCCTTCGATATCTTCGGTCATTTTCAGTCGCTGTCCGACTTGTTGACCATCGGAGAGATCATAGCGAACGAAGACTTGATCCCCTTTCAGCATACCACGTACAGTAACGGAAATCGGCAGGCTGGTTCCTTGGGTAATCGTCGTCGTGCCGGGTGCAACGTTTACGATGCGAACTCTAGCGGCCGGTGGGATATTGGACCAAGGCATAAGCATTCGTGCGAGCGAGGTCGTGCCACTCTTGGGAGACGCGAAAAGATATACGGAACCTGTGAGCAAGAAGCCGAACAGTAGGGCAGCTAACCGAATAAGGTTGGCTGAATCGACAATCGCGCTAGAGTCTTGGCCGCCTAAATTGCGAATTGCAAAGCGTCCAACGGTTGCCAATACACCCCGCGGAGCAGCATGCTCAGTGTTAGTTGTAAGTTGAAGCCAACTAATGAGGCTTTCTTTCATTTCAGGATGTTGCTTTTCGATTTTGCGGGCCGCATGCTCCGGATGGATAGATTGAAACAGCAGTGGCAAGATTCGCTGAGGTATCCACCAAAGGCTCCAACCCACTAAAAAAATAAAAACTGCAAATCGGGCAATCGAATTAAGAGGCCAGAGCCAATGATCGACCAGAATGGCTGCGAGCAAGAAGATGACGAGAACGCTTAGCCAACCGGTGATTCCGACCCCCAGTTCAACGCGCCGCATTGTGTGTGCAGCTTCGACCAAGTAGTGATGCAGGCTTTCGCGATTAATCTTGCTAGGATTACTGGATCCCGCAGGGAGTGAACGGGAGCTAGCGACTGGAGTGGATACTTGGGACATTTGGCGGTTTTGGCTTAAGCAAAGTTGCTTCGATGAAAATCGGACGAGTTCCGCATCAACCTATGCATACTAGTATATCTATGTTTGTGACTGCTTAGTCGATTTGACGTAGAATCACGCTTCGGATTCCAAGAATATCTTTGGCAAACGAACGCGTCAGCTTTTCAAGTGTCGACTGCGAGGTTTGTGCGGATCAGGATGGGGTTTTTTCGTTTCCTGCAAAATTGCGTAGTTTTGAGTCGCAGAGTTCTGCAATCGGACCAAGGATTTTGAAAGTTGCCTTTGGTAAGTTGCCTTCGGTAAGCGAAATGCGTAAAGTAGATGTTGCAGCAGTAGACGGACCGAATGGCCGCCTAACTGTTTTGCAAATAAGACTTTCTTGTGCAAGACGCATAGGCCACATGCTGCGGAAAATTGACTCTTCCGTTTAGCATTTGCGATCGAGGGAACGCAGCGTTCGTCCCTACCACCCCCATTTGCGTCATATTGAGATCGGCACTGGTTGAACTTGCCGATTGCGAAAAAGATCCGAGCAGATTCTCTTCTGGGATTTTTGACGAACGCATTTGTGGTTGCATACTCACCTAGCGTTTGAAGGCGTCTAACACTATGCACCTATCCCAATTGTCCCGTATGCGAAACTTGTCTCTGCGAATAGCAAACTTGGCAATCGCAATTTGCTTGGCATGGAGTTGCACTACCCCGTTAACGTTTGGACAGTTCGCTCCTGCGACAAAGGGCCAAATGGAGGGAATACGCTCTCCTCTTGCGGAGGGCAAGCGACTTGAACAAGAGAGTCGATGGCAAGAAGCAATTTTGCATTATGAGAGGACGATCAAGAAGGACGCCCGTCTACAGGATTGCAGCGAGCGGCTTCAAATCTGCCGTATTCATTATGACGTAACTCGCAGGTATTCAGACCGTTCGTTTATGCAAACGGTGGACATGTCTACTCCAACCGAATCACTGCAAGTGCTGACGGAAGTGCTCGCGAAAATAGAAGCCTACTATGTCGAGCAGGTCGACTACTACAAATTAGCGTTGCACGGGACAGCTTTCCTTGAGGTAGCGCTGACTGAACAAGACTTTCTGGGCAAATATCTAAAGAATGCGGATGCGGCGTCCGTTGAACAATTTCGCAAGACGATCCACAAAGTTGTTTTCGGTCGAAAGATCCAAAACGCAGAGGAATTGAAAGCGACTGTTGCGTATGTAGCGAATGTAGCGAGCCAGCAAATCGGCTTAATGCCCTCTGCCGTAATCTATGAGTATATTGCGGGTTCTGTCGGTTTGCTCGACCCTTACTCCGCGTTGCTTACACCTGGCGAATACCGCGAGGTCATGTCGCAAATCGAGGGGAATTTGATCGGCCTAGGAGTCGAGTTATGGGCGGAGGGAAGTGAACTGCGGATCGATAATGTATTCCGAGGCGGACCAGCTCACAAAGCAGGTCTTTCTGCAAATCAGTTCATCCTGAACGTGGACGGATCCTCTGTTCAGCAAATTGGCGCAAAAAAAGCTGCAGATTTACTTCGTGGTCCCGAGGGTAGTAGCGTTCGGCTCGTCTTGCGGAATACAGACGACAGTACGGTGGACGTCAATATTTCACGTAGGAAAGTCGACGTACCAAGTGTGTCGGTGGCCGAAATGGCGGAACCTGGCGTTGGATACATTCGCATTACCAATTTCCAAAAAACAACCGCTGGCGAAGTGACTCGAGCCATGATGGATCTGAGCCGCGATGGAATGCGAAGCCTGATTATTGATTTACGTAGAAATCCAGGCGGGTTATTAGACTCGGCCGTCGAGCTGGCTGACTATTTTATCACTCGTGGATCCATTGTTTCTACCAAAGGTCGGAATGGTCAAGAGAATCACAATTTCACTGCGACCGCACCGGGAACCTGGGATCTCCCTTTAGTTGTCCTGATTGACGCAGACAGCGCCAGTGCGAGTGAAATTTTTGCTGGAGCAATTCACGATCATGATCGCGGGACCGTCGTCGGTCAGACTTCGTATGGCAAAGGAAGCGTCCAAGGAGTCTTTCACAACGATCACGGTAATGGCGGCTTGCGACTGACAGTTTCAAAATTCTTTTCACCGAAAGGTACGCCAATTAGTTCACATGGCGTTCAACCGCATATTGTCGTTGAAGAGAACGATTCCATCAACGATACGCTGGAAATAACGGCTCTTAAACCCTCGCCATCCGATTCAAAGAGGTTTGTTTCCAAAAGCAGTGCCAAGCCGGATCTCGCCAAAGAGCGAGCAGTATTGGAAGCCCGTAAGAAATTAGATTTCGGTAGGTAGATCCGGCATAATCCGCAGTTCACGTCATTACGGTATTTGTGCCAACCAAATCCCTGTCTAACCGGGCATGCCTC
>JAYVPE010000619.1:0-3528 GCA_043757575.1 Pirellula sp. | reverse complement strand
TGATATTTCGCAAATTGAAAGCGTTGAACGTCCCGCTAAGGACGCACTTCTTTACGTGGATTTTTTGTCGCAGCACCAGCAGTCGTCGTTTTGCAACGACGTTCGCAAGGATCGGTGAGATCACTGAACCCTGCGGCGAGCCTACATCACTTGATGACCAAACGCCTTCTTCCATGACTGGAAATGGCAGTCAAAAAGGGAGCCAGCGCGGCAGCCAAAAAGTGCAAGCCTTGAAAACAATATGCTGCTTCGGTCCTTGCTGACGGAGGGATTTCATCAAGAAGAAAGTCACCTAACCATCAGCGAAAGTGAGCCCATCGACACTATTCTGAACCCGGCTGATGTTATCCATGTTACCGATGCCGATTCATCGCAAGCAATTGTGATCAACGAAATTACGCAAGGCCGTAATATGGTTGTGCAGGGACCACCTGGAACCGGGAAATCTCAAACTATCACCAATGCAGAGATACTTGCAGACCTTAAAGCCACTCTTGAGCTCGGAGTTCCAACCGGTGTGAAATCGGTCCCTATTGATGAACTGCGACATACGGTGGAGCGACTACGCGAACATGATGCCGCTCTCCATGGCCGAGTAGGAAAGTCAGGCATCTCGCCATACCAAGCAATGGGTCAGCTAATGCGATTGCGTTCGCTTGGTCTCTCACCATTGTCCTATAAGTTAAGGCAAGCTGCAGAATGGACAGACCAAGACTATCAATCACGAAAGCATCTTGCGATGGAGCTGGATAAGCTGCTTTTCCAATCTGGCGTCCCAACTCAAAACCCTTGGTGCGGCTCTCGCTGCAAGCCGATGCCACCATCGGACCTTGAACGTCTTGTTGTCGCGATTCAGGAACTTCGACCTCAATTGCAAGAGTTGCAGTCTGCAGGACGTGAACTCGCGACGATTGTGGGACTTCCGTCTCCCGCGAACCTTGTCTCGACTTCAGAAATAGCTCAGCTTGGGCAGTATGTGCTGCAATGTCCAAGTTTTGCGGACCGCACTAAGCTAACCTTTCCGACGTGGAAAACGGATTTGGGCGCTGTTGAAAAAGCTCTCGTAAACATTGTGAAGTTGAAGGAGCTTCGGAACGAATTGGCCGACCGTGTAACTGATTCGGGCCACTTATTGGATTTGAATAGCACTCGACAAACCCTCGCAGCCCATGGGACAAGTTGGTTTCGCATATTCAACTCTTCTTATCGGAAAGCTATGCAGACTCTTCGCGGAATATCAAATGAGGATATTCCCACAACATCCCGTGACCGAGTCGCATTGATCGATAAGATCTTGGGATATCAAGCCGCATTGAAGCAATTAGAGAACGACCAGGAACGCGGTCAAAACTATCTGGGAGATGTTTGGCAAGGTTCTGAGACCTCGGATGAAAAAGCGAATGCGATTGTTAAGTGGGTAAAGGAAGGTGCGAAGACGAAAATCCTGGAGGAACAGGGGCGGATTGTTGCGAGTGGACTCGCGAATCCAACACACATCTCACACCCATTGAGTCAAATTGGTAAGCATTTGAAGGCTGTCGATTGTGGGGTAGCTGATATCGTTAAGCATTTGAACTTGGACCTCGCTGTCGCCTTCAAGTCCGACCAAGTCCGTAAAGTCGGACTCAAGGATTGGCTTCAGCGATTTGAGCAATGGCTAGCGCATGTTGAGCAGCTAAGCCACTACTTATCTGTACGGGCACGCTTGGATCGCCTTGGCTCTGGTGGTCTGGAACAGATCGTTGTCGAAATCGAGACCGGGACCATAGCCGCAGGGAAAGTTGCTGATCAGCTTGATTTCGTGCGATACGAAGCCATTTTGTCGGAAGCATGGCAATCGATACCAGGACTTGGCGAGTTTCAGGGTCAGTCGTACGAAGACCTGCGAAATCGATTTGCTCTATTAGACAGGGAGCGAATTGCCATGAGTCGGCTAGAAGTTGCGCAGAAGCATTATAGCAACTTCCCAAGCGCAGGCGGGGACAGTGGACAAGTTGGCGTAGTGCGACGTGAGATAAACAAAAAGCGTCGACATATGCCCATTCGCCGGTTAATCAAAGAGGCCGGACATGCTATTCAAAAAATTAAGCCCGTTTTCATGATGAGCCCTCTATCTGTTGCTCAGTTTTTGGAGCCCGGTGCGGTTGACTTCGATTTGTTGGTTATCGATGAGGCCAGCCAAGTTCAACCAGTTGACGCTTTGGGCGCCATCGCACGCTGTCGGCAAATTGTTGTTGTCGGTGATCAACGTCAACTGCCACCGACTAATTTCTTTGGACGTGTTTCAGGCGAAGCGGATACGGGCGATGATGATGATGTTGTTGGGAATGCTGGCGATTTGGAAAGTATCCTCGGTCTCTGTGAAGCTCAAGGTGTTCCGAATCGAATGCTTCGATGGCACTATCGCAGTCGTCATGAGTCACTGATAGCCGTTAGCAATCGTCAGTTCTATGAAAATAGACTTTTCATCGTACCGAGCCCGTTAACGAGCGGCGGACCGTTGGGACTTAAGCTTCGATATGTTGCTAATGGTTGCTACGATCGTGGAGGAACGCGAGCTAATCGAAATGAAGCGATTGCTATCGCTGACGCAGTGATGGCACATGCCCGAAAACAACCGGAATTGTCCTTAGGCGTTGCAACGTTTAGTGCTGCTAAACGAGACGCCATTTTGGACGAACTCGAGCTTCGAAGGCGCGAGGACTCTTCGGTCGAAGAGTTCTTCATGACAGGCGGGACAGCGCCTTTTTTCGTCAAGAGTCTTGAGAATGTTCAAGGAGACGAACGCGACGTAATTTATATCTCCGTCGGTTACGCGAAGGACAAAGACGGTAACTTTGCTCAGAATTTTGGCCCGCTCAATCGGCAGGGAGGCGAAAGACGCCTCAATGTGCTTATTAGTCGTGCAGCGTCCGCTTGCGAAGTATTTACGTCGATCAAAGCCTGTGACGTGGATCTGAATCGTAGTCAGAGCGAAGGTGTAGCTGCTCTCAAAATGTATCTCAACTACGCGGAAACCGGTAATTTGGACGCAGTGAAATCGCATGGCGACGTGGATAGTGATTTCGAAGACCAGGTTGCGCGAGTACTTCGAGCAAAAGGCCTCTTCTTCCCCCACAATTTTCTACGTCGGATGTCTTTTCGAGTAAGACAAGCGGAGGCATGGCATGCCGGACATGCGGATTTTGAGCATTTCGCAGCATCGACCTGCGATTCATGCGATTGAAAGAGCAGTTCTAGTTTGGAGAATCTGCTGCCAACAACGATATCTACATCAACCATAACGGGGTCCTGCGCAAGCGGTTCGCCGTCGATCGAAGGGGGAAGCGTGTGCATGCGCGAACAGATGCACGCTTCCCCATTTTCGTTTTCACGGGCTCATTGAAAGATTCCCGCGCGACGAGAGGCGGGGTTCTCAGAAGCATGCGCTATGGCTGGGTTTAAGGCGGGGTTGGATTAGAAATTCCTCTGCCACTCAATCTGAGAATTATCCAAACTCCCCCTGCCAACCAATGTGGCTACTAGCAA
>JAYVPE010000618.1:0-3529 GCA_043757575.1 Pirellula sp. | reverse complement strand
AGTACAAATACCGTGCCAAAGAGACCGCCTTTCATTCTCGAAAAGCAAAAAAGAGAGTCAGCCTGTGATTTCAATGCTCGCGAAGTCCAACGAACCGTTTCCCTCCGAAATGACTACAATACGAGCCGATGAACCAGTTTTTGATGCAATTTGAAACTGCATTTCCCGAAGACCCTTTACTAGATTCTTCTTTGTATGCCTTCTCCGTTCGCGAGCGCGATTTACCGATATATCCCTGCGATTGATTCGTTGCGTAATTATAGTCTGGGGTATTTCCAGAGGGATATCTTTGCAGGCTTGACGGTCGCCGCAGTGGCCGTTCCTCAAGCCATGGCCTACGCCAGTATCTTTGGAATGCCCGTCGAAATGGGGCTTTACACTGCGATCATCATGACGGCAGTTGGAGCATTGTTGGATTCGTCAAAGCAGTTAATCAACGGCCCAACCAATGCAATTTCCATTGCCATGTTCAGCGCACTTTCGATCGTTCCGGAAGGCCAACGTGTATCCGCAGCGATCATGATGGCGTTTTTCATCGGATTGATTCAAACAACGATTGCTTTGCTTCGGTTTGGCGATCTGTCCCGATTTGTTTCACACGCTGTCATTGTTGGCTTCACGCTCGGTGCCTCGGTCCTGCTGTTTTTGGACCAGCTTAAAAATGTTTTTGGGCTCAAGGGCAAACCGGGAGGGCACGAGCATTTTTTGGTGCGATTTTGGAGTGATATGACAGCGGGGGGTAGAGTTAATTGGGCGACCGTTGGGATTGCCGTTTTGACAATTGTGGCCGCGATGGGTTTTCGTTTTCTCAACAACCGTTTCAAGCTAGGCCTACCCGAATTATTGCTCGCTATCGCATTATCGGCCTCGGTGCTCTTTGCTTTGGACCCATCGAAAGAATCTGGGGTAAAGTTGCAATTAGCCATACCTCGCTCGCTCCCGACGTTTGCATTCCCGGAGATCGATTGGGGGCTAGCGAGAAATCTTTCTAGTAGTGCCGCAGCCATTGCCTTTCTTGGGCTTCTGGAAGCGGTGGCGATGGCCAAATCCATCGCTTCTAAAACTGGGCAAAAACTGGATATGAACCAGCAATGCCTAAGCGAAGGGCTTGCCAACATGGCAGGTAGTTTTTTTCGCTGTTTTCCAGGTTCTGGCTCACTGACTCGATCCTACATCAACCACACCTCCGGTGCCGCAACGCAATGGTCAGGGGTGATTAGCGCTCTTGGAGTCGCCGCGACCATACTAGTTCTAGCTCCTTTTGCCCAATACATTCCTAAAGCGGCATTGGCTGGCGTACTGATCCTGACCGCTGCTCGCATGAACGATCTCAAAACATTAGGCTACTATCTGAGAGCGACGAAGTTTGACCGCTGGATTCTTATAGCGACCGCACTCTCCTCCATTCTCATTTCGGTCGAGTTTTGTATCTTGATCGGCGTTTTTCTTTCGTTCGCATTCTATGTCCCTCGGGCAGCCCAAATCAAAATGAATGAGCTTACGGTCACTAGTGATCGTGTGATTCGTGAAGTTGTCTCGTCGGACATCCGTTGCTCCTATATTCGCGTTTTCAACTTTGAAGGCGAGATGTTCTTTGGTTGTGCTCCGGAGTTAGAACGGCAACTCGATTCTATTCTCGAAGAAGCGCCCGAGAGTCTTAAGGTCGTTATCCTCCGCCTCAAACGCGTGAACAATCCCGACGCGGTTTGCATGGATGTACTGCAACGCTTCGTCGAGAAGATGCATCAACGCAACGTTGTGATCATGCTGTCGGGTATCAGGGAAGCCATGGCCCAAACGCTAAAAAACGTTGGCATTACGCAGCTCGTAGGTCAAGAGAATATTTTCCGAGAGGAATCCGAAATATGGGCTAGTACGGTGACGTCCATGAAGAAAGGCTACTTGCTACTTGGAAACAGCCATTGCGAACATTGTCCCAATCGAGCGATCGCTCGCGAGCAACGCACCGATTGGTCTTACATGATTTAAGCAACGATATGAAGCGACCAAATGCAAACGGATTGCCCGAGTTGGAACGTCTTGATTTCGATTGGGATGATTCCGCTGAAATTCCACCTGCGACAGAACTGATTTTGAAGGACGCGGATCGTGTCCTACAAGCTTATTGGGACCAGTGGACAAAGAAGCCGATTGAACAATACGTGGCGTGCGATTTTAGGGACGTGTGGCGTGCACTTGCAAATCTTACCGCGAGCAAATTAGCCAAGGGCAACACGTTTTGTGAATGGGGCTGTGGTTTCGGGATCGTCACGGGCCTCGCGTCGCAACTCGGCTGGGAAGCGATAGGCATCGAAGCCGAATCGTTTCTAGTGGACCAAGCCAATCGTTTCTTAGTTAGAAACCATTTAAAGGGTGAGATATTGCATGGCAACTTCCTTCCGCGTGGTAGCGAACGGCTTGCAGATGCACAGTCAAACCATGCGTCGTTGTTTCATCAAGTCGACAACGCTTATGAAAAGCATGATCTTGAGATAGACGATTACGCATTGGTGTTTGCTTACCCGTGGCCCGGTGAGCATCCTTTTTTGCTGGAGGTCTTTCGGCAATACGCAGGGAACGGAGCTCTCATGCTGATGTTTTTGGGGCCATATGAAATCGAGCTGCATCGCAAGAACGTTTAAAATCCCGAAGCCTCCAACTATCGCTGGCTATCGCCGACCGTCTGCGATTCTTTCGGATTGGAATTCAACATGAGGTTTCAAATACGTGGATAGTGCATCTGAAAAGGTAGAATTAGTTACGATAGAGCGATCAGTGCATCCAACCGCTACGCCGCCGACAAACGCAGCTAGGGAGGGGTATTTCGGGTCGGACACACCAGCAAACTTCAAACCTTGCTGGTCCAACACAAACTGAATCGCCAATTGGTTCGCAGGAGCACGCGGTCCCATTTTGCTCCACGGTTCATGGTTGTTACTGTAAAGCAATTGAGCAGCGGTGTTTCGATCCAACCAGTCGGTATCGACAGTACATGAATCGCTAGTCAGCACGCCTCTCACTTCGCGAAGTGCTTCGTCACTGTGTACCGCGTGACTGATGCTTAGCTTACCAACTCCTTGGATCGGTTTTCCAATCGGCCATGAAGCGACGGCTAAATCCACTGAATGAACATCACCCTGAACCGACATTTGCTGGTTCTGTTTTTTTTGCCACCAAGCAATAGTACCTTGAAAGCTGGCTTGGCTACCGAGATAGCGCAGCGGAGGAAAACGTTCGCTCAACACTCTGCAAGGAATCGCAATGTCTTTCGATTCAATACTCCATTTCGTGGATTCTTCGATGTGATCTCGATCGACTCTAAAGGAGGCAGGGCGTTTAAATTTTTGACCTTCAAGTGAAAACGCCACGATTAAAGTGGACGCAAAATCGGTCGGCTTAAGTCCTACCTCTACGTTTTGAAACTTGATCTTGTTCGCACCGTCGTCGACCACGAGTTCCGGTACAGATAACCTGAGCAGGCTGGCTGACTTTTGTGGTCGGCAAAGAAACCAGTCGTGGACGGTCTTCA
>JAYVPE010000617.1:0-3529 GCA_043757575.1 Pirellula sp. | reverse complement strand
GTGATTTCGAATGCGATTAGTATCAGTGTGCGCGAACGTCGCAAAGAAATGGCAGTCCTCAAGGTGATTGGCTTTCAACCCAATCAGATCATGTTTTTGGTGTTGGGGGAGGCGATCCTATTGGGCGTGGTTGCCGGTTCGATCAGCTCGATCGGAACGTACTTTTTTGTGAACCGTGTATTGGGTGGTATTCCATTTCCTATTGCGTTCTTTTCTAGTTTCCCGGTTTTGGACGGCGCGCTTTGGTGGGGTGCCGCCATTGGATTTGCTACCTCCTTTGCGGGCAGCATATTGCCAGCCCTCTCGACCCGATCTATCAAAGTGGTCGATGTATTTTCAAAGGTTGCTTAGCTTTTTGGATCTGGAGTACCAATGAGCCTTGGCCGATTGTTTAGTTTGGTAGCAGGAGCCCGAGAGAATGTGAATGTGTACGAAATGCAGAGCCTGATATCGAAACGTCGATTCAACCTGAAACGACTTAATCAAATGCCGACGCTACTTAAATGGGTCCTCTTCTGGTTTGTCTTGGCTCGGTGGAGCGGTTCCCTGCAAAAGTTTGGCAACTTTCTCCATGTCTTGGGTGGTCATTCGATCTGACAACTCGGTCAGTCGTTCCAGTTTGCTCTGAATCGATTTTAGTTTTTTCACCGCGTAGGCAGTTCTTAGTTGAATTCGCTTGTACAACTGTTGTTCAATCTCTTCGAGTCCAACCTTTTTTTCTTTTCCTTTCAGTGAAGCTGCTCGTTCGAGCTGCTTTTTGAGCTCAGGAGTCACTAGCTCTGGTAGTTCATCGTTTGAATCAGCAGGAACAGGCTCCAAAGGCGGTTCCTTTTCTTCCTCTGTTTCGTCTGCCTTGGTTACGGCTCCCCAGTAGCCCAATCGCTTCGAATCGATGGAAAGGAGTGATTGGACGAGATCGGGCAATGAAATCACCTTTTGATCAATAAGCATGCCGATCGGTTCGCCTTGTTGGTCTATCACAGGCGATCCGTTGATGACGGCAGCCAGACTGTCTCGATCTGGGGTAATCTCTATCCAACTCTGTCCAAGCATTACGAATCGTTTCCCAGCGGCTTTAACGCGTGCCGGAATCGGGACCGCTTGGAAGTCGCCCGGCAAGCTTATGAATGCGACTCCCAGTCTCTTGTCCACGGCAGTTGCAAGTGGACCATGTATCGCGGCAAATTCTTTCCGCTGACCAGCATTTGCAGTCGGCATCCCTCCGCCAGTTGAGAATCCAGAATCAAAATCAGCATTCGCCTTCTGAGCTTCTTGTAAGGAGCCGTATCGCTGTGTTGAGGCGAAGTTAAAAACCATCCGTTGCGGGCCACTCATCCCGGGACCCTCTCCTCCCATTTCCATGGCTTTCGCTCCAACGGCAATCACCCCTTTCGGATTTCCACTGTTGAAAGGTGCTGGATGCTCAGCCAAGGCACTAGCTTTCGAAGTGATCAGAAGGACTTCATTCTCGATCACATAAGTTACGCCGAGAGGTTCTAGAATCAGATTGAGGGCGGAGCGTAGCGATACCACAGGCAGATGCAACGTTGTCGGCTCATCGGGAGTTTTGTTCAACGTGTCTAGGGCTTTTACGTCGATTACAATTGGAATCTCGTACTTGCTACTAAAAAACTTCATTACACCAGACAAGGGCTGTGAATTAAAACTCACTTCTCCTCGCTCGCTCAAGGCCAGGAAGATTTTGCGTTCGGCATCCAGGTTTGGTCCAACGGGATTCCAATGACTAACCGGATCGTCGGCGTTTGCCGCATCTTCGTACCTAGTTATCTGGAGAACTTCGTTTCTGACGACAAAAGTAAGGTCGAGGGGTTTCAAAATCAGGTTCAGGGCGGAGCGAAAGGATACCGGAGGGAGCGACAAAGTAATCGGCTCATCTGTTGTCACGTTCGCCAATTCCAATTGCGTGTCATCAATCACGATCGGCACATCGTAAGCGGCCATAAAAAATTTCATCACGCCAGTCAGTGGTTGTGCGTTAAAAGAAACCTCGCCGCGTTCGTCTAGTGCTCGGTAGATACGGCGTTCGGATTCCAGCATTGGTTCTTTTTTCGCTTGCGTCGGCGAACTTTCCATTGGAATTGCATCCACGCGTTGGGTAAAAGATGCCAGAGACTCCTGGAACTTGTTTGCGTCTCCAAACTTTGCGGCGAGGAGCATGCTACACGCAACCGAAAGTTTTTCATTGCCTTGAACGACATCGACTGGCAGCGTCATGCTAAGGGGCATTGCCAAGATGCGTTGCCCTTGAGGGGTTGAGATAATGCAGCCGATTGCTGAATTGCTTTGAAAATCGATGCCTTTGTGCTTGAATCTGGTGGATAACAGGAGACAACGTTCTTGGAACGCTACAGCTTTGACTTTATCTGCAATCGCCCCCTCTGAGGCCTCTCCTGGGTAGCCGCCGCCCGAACCGCTCAAAGTTCCTTGTCCAAACGCGACGGGCGTTAGTAGGCAAGATAACACCAAGGCGAGGTGCAGTTTTGGCGATGCAGCCCACTCACTCGCTCGCGTTGCCACCGCTTTCGAAAATAGGGCGAGCCGAAACAAACCACAATGACCAAAAAAGCGTTTCATGATTTCCCTTTGGCTTTCAGTTCCAATATCCAATAATCCAACTGTTGTTCGATTTCCTTGACGCCATCCAAAAATTCCAATTCGATCGGATCGCTTTTCTCCTGATCGTTTCTTTCCAAGTTTTGTGTTGGCGATTCGGCCGGCAAATCGACTTGCGACTCAATTTGCGATAAATGAAGCATGGGATGCGTAAGCTGTTTTTCAATAGAGTCGATTTCATGATCCAAAGCGGTGACCAGTTCCAAAAATTCCAAATCCAATTTCGCAGCCTCGCTTTTTGCTTTACTGCTTTCAAATAGGTTCGCAGCGCTCGCTAGCGGATTGATATTAAGAGCCAATTGCCTAGGCAGCGATATGATCGCAAGGACAACACTGGCCACCACGCAACATGCAATGCCCAAAAAGAATTTTGGCCAATGGCTCTGCAGATTCGGTGCATCTTTGGGTTGCATGAGGACTGCAGGCAAGGGGCATGAAAGCGGATCGCGAAGATGCCTCAGGGATGCTTCCAAAAGATCGCCGACCTCTGCCGCCGACTCGAACCGATCTTGAGGCAATTTACTATGCAGTCGTTCGACGAAGCCCGCCAGCCAACCCGGAACTTGGGGGCTGCAAGCCAGAATCGAACGAGGCGTGTCCTTCGAAATGCGATTCAAAACCGCCATCGGGGATGCGGCCCGGAACGGCGGATGCCCTGTCAACATCGCATACAGGACACTGCCCAAACTGAACAGATCCGAACGGGCGTCGATCGATTCGCCGCGTGCTTGCTCCGGGGACATGTAGTCCGGTGTCCCCGCCAAAAAACCGCTCCGAGTCAAACTCGCGTCGTCCGCAGCCCGAGCCAAACCGAAGTCGACAATGTAGGCTCGTTGGACATTGCGTTCCAAAAGGATGTTGCTGGGCTTGATGTCCCGATGAACTAAACCTTGTG
>JAYVPE010000616.1:0-3532 GCA_043757575.1 Pirellula sp. | reverse complement strand
CCTTAACTGCGGCGTATCGATTTCGGAACGTTTCGGCTTGGTGTTGCATCGATTCTGCGACGTTACTCATGTAGCTTCCCTACGTAAAGTTCTAGGTTCTAAGTGTTCTTCTTGGCTTTGCGTTTTGCTTCAAGCAGCCTCGACGTGTAGCTCTGCACTTCGTCCACGCCCAGGCTCAGGCTCAGCTTTTTCGATATCGCATCAGAACGATTCGACTTCGATTCTACCGATCCAAATGCGTCTTCCGCAGTGGTTACGGAGGCTGCTATGTCTTGGTCCGGTTCGAACTGAGTGCTCGCTCGCTGCCTTTGTAGATCGTCACCCACAAGACTCTTGCTGCTGCGAAGTCGATCGAGACGTTTCTTTTGTTCCGCGTTCACTGCATTGGAACTGTCACGACGTCGGCGAAGTTTTTCAGCCAGCATTCTAAGGGGTAAACCGACATCTAAGGCTACGCGACGAACAAATACATCACCGAAAAACAACGCGGCACCCAAGAGAACTGCCAAAGGCCAAATGTCCTTTAGGCTCTTGGCTGGAGGAAGCCCTTTTCGATAGGTGTCAACGCCAAGCACTTCTTTCATGGAGTCCTTTTCAAGTGACGCCGACAAAGTTCCAGAGATTCCGCCCACCGGTCTGCGAGCTGCTAGAGCCTCTAGCAATTGCATGTTCGCTTGCCGAACTCGGTATTCGTCGGAAAAGGGCATGGTAACTCCTGTTGTGATCGGCGGCTTGCCACCACCCGGCACGATGCTGAGCATATAGCTGCCCGCTTGCTCGGGAGTTAGTTCGCCTACGTAGCGACCAGAAGCTTGCTGCCTCATCGATACGTTGATCGGTTTCAAGTCAGGACCGACGGCAATGGCATTCATATCTAAAAAATTTACAAATTTATCCTCCGCATTTAAAGCCGTTACGACAATCTGGACTCGGCCGTCCTTGATATTCGTCGCGATGTTGTATTTCGAGTCGTCATTGGATGGACGCATCGTCCAGCGTACCATTTGCGAGAAGAACTGATCATAGTAAGGCGAATTCACCCAGCCGTCTGCCCAACGATTGCCCGCGTCGGTTGTAAAGACAGCCGTTCGTCCGAGTCCGTAAGTCCAGGTCGCTAAAAGCGATGCTGTATCTGGCTCAGCAGGTTTGGTAGATCGTAATGGCACTTCTACTAATGGACTATCCTTGCGTTCGGTCAGAACGAATCCGCGGATGGTTGGAAGCTCTCCAGTAATACCTGAAAGTATCTCGTGTGGTTGAGTGATGACTGGTTGAACGCCACCCTCGGGTTCGAAGACCAGTGGTCTCGCAACGCGTCGAGCCTCCCGCATAAAAATCTTGGGAAGTGCCGACGCATTCTGTACTACGTAGTAATTCCCGCCAGTTTTGTTGGCGATCCGTTTAAGTTCGTTGCTGCCAGCAGGCCCATGTGAACCTACCGCGACCGTCGAGATTTTAATCTTGGCGCTGGTGTATTGTGCAAGGATTCCGGCAGAAGCCGGAACCGGGTCCCCGTCGCTGATCACAATCATGTGCTTGAGGGACGCCGGGACCGTTTTCAGTCCTCGCATCGCCATCGTCAAGGCGGAGTCGAAGTTGGGCATGTCACCTGGTGTCATTGCGTTCATGCGAGATTTCATCATAGATTTGTTCGCGCCCACCGGCAGCAAGCCAACAGACCCACCCCAAAGCCATTTATCTCCCGACATGTCGTATTGAACAACACCGCAATAATCGCTTGGTCCCAATGCTTCCAAAGCAGCTTTTCCAATCATTTTCTGCCAGTGGTTTCCTTCAGGGATTTCGCAAGCGTGCATCACCATCGCCAATGCGCCGACCGCTTCCACTTTGCTATTCTTGATAGCGAAGTTCACTGGCATAGCCGCTTCCAGTTTCGTGTTTGTCCAACCGCCGGCCCCAAATGCCTCCGGACCGCCCAACATCAAGATCCCCATCCCAAATTGCTGAGCGCTCTGTACGAGCATATCGATCTGGTCGTCGGTAAAGGAAACGATTTGCGTCGTATCATCGCCACTTGTTCGAGGTGCTCCCGCTAAAATCACGGAGTCATACGATTGGAGTTCGACTAAACTTGAAAACAGGTTTCGAGTATCACGAACATCGACGTCGATATCGTTTCGTCGAAGTGCGTCTACAAAAGCCCGGTAATTCCCTGGGTTGGCTCCGTCCTCGATCAACATTACCTTGCCTTTGCCGCGTGCATAAGAAAACGCAGTCGCACGGTTATTTTGGCTTATCGTGTCGTTAGCTGGGTCATCTGTTGTAAACTCCGCCTCGTAGGTGTAACCTGCGGTCTCTTCGACTTTATGCGGGATGGGCACAACATTGATATCGCGATCGAGCGTATACGGCCCGTCAGCCAGAACTTCCGATTGGTTACCAATCCGACGAATAACGCGGAGCCGTCCGTCAATGTCCATTGCGTTTCCCGCTTCGCTGTAGCGATTGATGACAACGCGCGCGTCAATGGTTTGGCCTTGGCGAACAAATCCCGGTACGTCTATCTTTTCGACCAGGACTTCCGTTTTGGAATCCAGCCGGACTGGAACGACATCGATTCCGATGCCTGTGTCGCTAAGTCGTTGGGCCGTCGCTTCGGCAGAACCAATGGTTTGGTTGCCATCGGTCAGGATAACAATGCGTTTGGCCGAGTCCTCGAGGAAGCTGGCTTGCGCAAGCTTGAGTGCACTTTCCAAATTGGTTGCATCCGATTTGCCAAAAAACGACTCTGGCCGATTGATATTGGGAAGGTCTTCATCAAAAGGCGGGATCTCGATTGCTGCTTCTCGTCCAAACACAATCAGTCCAGCCCTGTCTTGACGCTCCGAGTGACGATGTGCTTTGACGCTTTGGATGGCGTACTCGAACATGAGCTGGCGTTTTGCAACGGGAATGGAATCACTTTGGTCCAAAAGATAAATAACAGTCAACTTTTCACTTGACCAAATCCATTGAATCCCAGCGATCGCAAAAATAACCAGCAACATCACCGCTGTCCGAAGAGCGATTGCAATCGATCGCCGCCAAGGACCAAGCCCCGCAAGAGATTTTAGCCCGAGCCACCAAACCAGCGGAATTAGCAATAGCAATAATAGAAACAGTGGGTATTGAAAACCAATTTCAATTCTACCCATGTCCGTTTGCCTTAAAGGAGTTTCTGCTGACGCGATAGATTTAGAGTTGGTGCTAGTGCATAGGCTCAATCAGATTACATTATGGTCGATTCACGAGCGTATTGGCCAGACGGCATGCTTGGATTTTTGGCGAAACTATAGAAACGGGAGTAGGCGATGCAAATAAATGGTATCGAAGTGGAAGATACTTTCGCGGAAGCCTTTGATATGACGGGCACTCGCATCATCATAACGGCCGCCGAACCGTTATGGGCACGCCGCGCTGCCGAGGCCATGACAGGCTTTGCTACGAGTGTCATTGGTTGTGGCGTAGAAGCCGGTATTGAACGATTCCTGGAATCGGAGGAGACGCCTGACGGTCGGCCGGGTGTCGCAGT
>JAYVPE010000615.1:0-3544 GCA_043757575.1 Pirellula sp. | reverse complement strand
TTAACTCTTAAGCCAGGAACAACTCCCAGCCAGGCGATTCGTTATGACATGGCTAGCTACTGGCCACGACTCTATCCAAAATTTGACCGAGTGCCAGTCCGCATCACTAGCGACCAGCGAGCGATAAAGGACGTGCTCTCGGGAGACCTGTCATCAACTACACAAGACGTGCGTAGCTTGCGACTCTTTGACAAGGCAGGGAAAATTGATCTGCATAGTCCGCTGCTTGACGGTATCAAGATGGTGCTTAGTACAGAGCAGCGCCAACAGAGCCGAATACTGGGCGGTGATCTCATTGGAAAGCTCAGCGGAATTGGATATGGATGGGACCCAAATGCTGTACGGGTTGGTGTTGCAGCGTTGGTTCGAGCAGGCGTCGTAACCCTTGTCATTGGACAAAAGAACTACAGTAACGCGGGAGACCCGGAGGTCGCGAAGGCCTTGTTGAATAATCGGGACTTTGTCAAGGTCGAATTGGTACTGGAAGACACTGACGTTGATCCAGATATTCTTACCGAAGTGCGAAAGCTGATCATCAAGCTTGCGAACAAACGCAAGATCGACGAGACTCCGGCAGCCGTCTCTGAAGCTGCGGAGGATTTGGGGCGATCCATGCTCGACCAAGCGGAAAGCGTAGAGAACTGGGCTTCTGGGTCGGGTTTACCCTTGCCAATTCCATTCACCAGGGGTGTCACTGCTTGGCAAGAGATTCTGCAGCTCAAGAATCCAATTCATCGGATCAACTCGATCCACAGCGATCGTGACTCTCTTGAGTCAGGATTCAATTCGGTCCTGGAGTACCGGAAATTCCATAAAGAGCAGTCCGTCGTGTTTAAGCAGATGTCCGATGAAGTTGCGAGCTACGCCGCAATCGAATACCGACATGAATGTGATCCAGAAATTCGTGATTTCCTCAGAGAGTACATAATCGCAAAAGAACAAGCATCGTTTGCGAATTCAGAAGTTTGGTCGAGCCTGCAATCCTCTCGCAACCAGGCAGCATTGGCAATCAAGCCACTACTGGACCGATGGAGATCGAGCGCCCGAGCAACGATCGAAAACGCAATTGGACGATTGGCTGTTGACCTACGTGAACACAAACTGCCTGAAAGCCTTGCCCTCGATTTGACCAAACCGCTTAGTGAATTCCTCCACCAGATTTCCGCAGTTGCATCGCCGGCTCAAGTCGCGGCGTTAGATAGCCGTGCTCAGGAATGGGTGAAGTCAATGGGGCAGCGAATTGTTGATGAAGCCCGCATAGCGAATAAGGAGTCCGATTCTGTTGTACCGAAGGTGAATCCAAAAGCGACCCCAGCTCGCCAAGTAAAAGCGTTACGAGCAACCGACGTTTCGACAGTTACACGTGTGACGGACGTCGACCAGTGGGAGGCGTATGTGACAAGACTCGACAAGCGGGTACGACAACTTTTGACCGACGGTTTCGACGTGGAGCTAGGATAAATGGACAATATCATCAATCGATTCGAAATCAAAGCATTTCGCAAATTGTCAAATGTAACTCTCGGCGATTTGAGTAGCGTTAATCTCTTCGTCGGTGAAAACAATTCCGGTAAAACCAGCATTCTCGAGGCGATTCGATACTATTGTTCCCCGATGGACCCATCCGAGCTCATAGAAATTGCCCACCGATCCCCATTCTCAGAGCTCGAAACGATCACGGCCCTTCGATGGGTATTTCCGAAAGAGCGTCATACGACCGAAGGTGAATTTCTTGAGTCAAAGATCGAAGTCACTGGATACTCTTCCTCTATGAAGCGGAACGTTTCATGCGAATTGCAGAAATCGGTGATGTTGCCAAGTGAGATTTCGATACGCGGCTCCAACGGAGAGCCCATAAAGTTGCCGATCGTAGAATCCAGCCTTCGTCGCAACGTTGCTTTGCTAAAGCTCAATTATATTGACCAAGAGCCTGATAGCGACAACGTGCTTGGGTTTGCTACTCAAGCCATTACGATCAAAGACGGTGAAGACGAGTACGTTGTTGAGGAAAATGTACACAAGGGCAAGACTCCTTGCGCGTTCCTAACTCCTATCGATCATCGTATTGATAGCCTGCAACGTAGGCAGTTCTCTAAAGCGACTCTAGAGTTTTTGAAAAAGGATGTCCTAGAAGCCCTAAAGTTGATCGACGATGACATACAGGGAATCGACATTGTGCAACCAGGCGTCTACTCGAACATTCAACTCGAGGTTTTCGGATTGGGTTACGAACCGCTAGTGTCTTTTGGAGATGGTATTCGCCGAGTCTTGTCCTATTCCATCAGCCTTGCTCAGGCTCAATCGGGCATTCTCATTATCGACGAAATCGAGACGGCGATTCATAAAGACGCGATTACCAAGGCATTTAGGTGGCTGGTTGCCGCTGCAAGGAAACTGGATGTTCAGATATTCGCGACGACGCACAGTCTCGAAGCCATTGATGCTCTGATCGAAGCCATGGATGGTGATTACTCTGACATTGTTGCATTTCGATTGCCTCGCAAAAACTCTAAAGAAGTCTTATCGAGGTATTCGGGCGATTCCCTTCGCAATCTCCGTCTGCACGGTGGAATGGAGATACGATAGTCATGGCGAATACATTCATCGCTGTAGAAGGGCAACACGAAGTTGAGTTTCTTTCTGCAATATACGAATCGTTGGGATTTCGCAAGATTGCGCAGTATAAGGAGTTGGAAACACAGTTTTGTCGACCATTTGTCCCAACGAATTTTCCATATATCGACGACGTCTACGAACGTGTTCCCGTCCCGATGTTTCTTACCAACGATAACGACTGGATCGCAATCCGAGCCGCTGGCGGAGAAACAGCGAAATTGCTACCGGTAATCAAAAATGTTCTTGAGATTCTCAAGTCTACTCCCGGCTTGTTAACTGCCATTGGTATCGTTCGCGATGCGGATTTCGAAAAGGCGGATATGCAATTCAATCGCTTCGTCGCTGATTTACAGAGCATCCTTCCATCCGATGGTTACCAGATTGATTTGCCGGCAGGCCCAGGGTTGATTAGTGCCAGCAATCCTCGACTGGGGATTTATGTGCTTCCCGATAACATCGCAGAGGGAGCATTGGATGACTTAGTTCTCGAGTGTGGCAGGGAGGTCTACCCACACCTTATTGAGCGATCGCAAGCCCATGTGGAATCGATCGATATCGAGACTCTTGAACCAAAAGAAAGAAAGCCAATAAAGAAACCGCAGGGCAAAAAGAAAGCGGTGATTGCATGTGCAACCAATATCCTGAAACCAGGGATGGCGATTGCCAGCTCAATTGATCAAAACCGATGGCTTTCCGAAGCAACGTTTTTGCTCCCGCGGGTAGCCTCTCTAAAGAGTTTTCTTAAACAGCTTGGTGGATTAGTCTGATGGATGCAGATCTAAAGAAAATCCTGAAAGCTGCTGTTCTCGCGATTCGTCATTCACTCGAGGGCAAATACAACGAAGCGGGCATTTGGCAACCAGGCGACTTAGAGAGTCGGCTTGCTGAGATTGGTGTCCGCCAGGATCGCGAATCAGTTCCTGCTCAA
>JAYVPE010000614.1:0-3544 GCA_043757575.1 Pirellula sp. | reverse complement strand
GAGCGGTTGAGACGCTGTAATCGCATATGGATATGCTGGATTCGGAGCCACTCCATAGTTTTGGTTGCCATTTGCGCCGTATCCGCCGTATCCATTGTAGCTCGCCATCGCATTTGGGTTAGGCTGCATGTTAGGTCGCAATGGAACGGCAGGAATCACTATGGTGTTGGAAGCGTTGTTGGCGGCAATATTGCTCGCGATGGTGTTGCCGCCGCCGGGGGATTGGCCAAGTGGTCGATCCGCGAAACGATGCACCTGTTTGGACTGCGAACCAAAGACCGGTATCATTCTAGAGACCTCTCGCTCTTCGAATTTCTGGTAAGTAACGGGTTGGGTTACCTGGACGTAGTTTGGTTGGTATTGAACGATGGGCACATATTGCCAAACTTGTTGCGGTGAAGCAAATGGATTCCAATTGGGCACATTGCGGAGCTGTAGCTGGTGCGACTGGATCGGGAAATACTGAGTGACAGTCGTTGTCTTATTCTCCGTTATCGTCGTTGGAACAAAAACGCGTTCTTTGACCTCTTGGTAGGAATAGGCAACTACCGGAATTGTCTCATCAATAACGTAACGTCCGTAGGGTTGGCCGTTGGCCGGATCAACAAAAGTCATTACCGGTGTACTTGCTGCAAAACCATCGCTATTATTAACAAAACCATTATTGGGTACTCCATTATTGGGAGCGCCTGTCTGGAATCCGCATGCAATTGGGCTCAAACAGAAAAAGTGCAAGAAAAGCGAACTAGATAGGAATACAGCGAAGCTTTTGGAAAACATAGTCTTGCCGGATTGGATCCTTGAATACCTGCGGTGCCCGCAATCGAGCGGAAAACTATTGCTAGCTTCTCAAGTTCTTTTAGATGTACTTGCGGAGCGTGCGCGCAGTGGCACATTAGCTACAGTATTGGGTCGTACTATTTCCCAGGTTCCATCGCAAGGTCTAGTTAGCGGAAACGGACGATGGTTTTATATAGTTGATCACGGGATCGCTGACCTCCTGGCCGACGAGGCGATTGACTTGACTACGGCAAGTTAGTGATTCCGAGTTGGGAATATGGCGCTGGAAACCCAAGAAATCCAGCTTTGGATGTCTGCGCAGCCTGCGCAAACTTTTCTTTATCGGGAATATTTCCGGAACAGGCTAAATATTTGGCCTTATTCGATCGATACCTTGACGAGCGGGAAAGGTTTTCCGCTTAGGTAAAGATTTTCACTTGCGTTGACAGGCACGTCTGACGCGAGTCTCCGGCCTCAAATCATGGAAGATACAGTCGTGAACCGCTTCACCCTCCTCTTAATCGTTGCGACGACGATCGCAGGTGGCAACGCCTTCGGCCAAAGTCAAACGTCAGGACGCGCAGGCAATCCAACTGTCCGCGCCGTTCAGTCACACGCAGTCCCAACTCGGTCGACTACTGTGCCGAGACCTGCAAGACCTAATGGTCGACTCGTATCTCATCAGAGTGTGATTGCAGACGACGGTGACGAAGTCATTTACGATGACGCACACGAAGGTGCTGTGCTCGGTGAGTCCTACAACCCCAACGAAGGATTGGCGGAAATTGGTGGCGGTTGCACCTCCTGTGGCGGTGGCGGATGTACTAGCTGCGGTAATAGCTACGGTGACACCTGTGGTAGTCCTTTCGGATTCGATCTTTGCAACCCAGGCGGCTTGGGTAGAAGGCAGTTGTGCATCGCTTTGCCATCGCATGGCTGGGTCAGCGTCGAATATTTGAATTGGTACCAAAGCGGAATGGAGACTCCTGCATTGGTTACAACTTCACCTGTTTCAACAGCTCAAAATTTAGCTGGGGTGTTGCCCCTTGCTACAACGCTTTATGGTGGAAACAACAATATTCTCAGCGACCGCATCAATGGTACCCGAGTACGATTTGGTTGGTGGTTTGCAAACAACCCGAACCTTGGCATCGAAGGTGAATACCTAGGCTTCGGGACACGCACTGAAAATTTCGATCAACAGTCCAACGGCAGTGCGATTTTGGCTCGACCGTTCTACAATGCGGTCACAGGCTTGGAAGATTCCGAACTTGTTTCGTTCCCAGGCGTTTTGTCCGGTCGGGTACGGACCACTGCAACCTCGAAACTAGAAGGCGGGGCAGTTCGATTTCGACATTTGCTGTGCTGCAGTAGTGGTAGCGCCTTTTCGCCCATCACTTGCGGTCCAGTTCCATCTCAGTCCCGGATCGATGCGACTTTGGGATGGCGATACCTGCAATTGAATGAATCCCTAGGCATTCAAGAAAATCTCACGTCCCTGAGCGCAAACAACCCAGGAAGTTTTATTCTGAACGATAACTTCCTAACACGAAACCAATTCAATGGAGCCGAGCTTGGTGTTCAATGGATGAAACGACGAGGCTATTGGTCGCTCGACATGCTGATGCGAATGGGCCTTGGTAACACTCTCCAACACGTCACAATCAACGGCAGCACGCAAACGACCCAAAACGGAACGACAACGACCGCCAACGGTGGATTGCTAGCTCAACGAACGAATTCCGGAACATTCGTACGCAATCAATTCGGTGTCGTTCCGGAATTGGGTGCAACTCTTGGCTATCAACTGACGCAGAGAATGCGTTTGACTGCTGGCTATTCCTTCATCTACTGGAGCAACGTGGTTCGCCCAGGGGACCAAACCGATACAACCGTTAATCCAAACCTGCTTCCTCCAGAGAATCCGACACAAACTGCGTTCTTGAACCCCAGGTTTACCTTCCGAGATTCCGATTACTGGGTACAGGGATTGAGTCTTGGCGGCGATTTTCGATGGTAACGATTCGATAATTGACAGCTAATCAACTTCAATATCTTGGGCTTGATGGATCTTTTCGATCTGTCGAGCCCTTGATTCGTTGTGGATACCGATTCGACCCCTTTAAATTACGCAAAACAAACAGATATCGCGGTCGGCAGGGAAACAGAGACGTGGGTGTCCATGCCCAAAGTTCACTTCTTCGCCGCCGAGCCCATTGATGGAGCATTTATAAATGGCTGGACTTTGGAATCGACTTTACAAAATTTTGAGTGGCTCGCAAAAAGGTCAAGTGTCTCCTGCGAACAAAACACGGGCCAAACGCAAACTTCGATTGGAATTGCTCGAAGAACGTCAATTGTTGGCAGCCAACATCACGGGTACGGTCTTCCAAGATCTCACCGACAATGGATTCAACTCGGGTGTTGATCCCAATCTTTCTGGAGTAAGCGTTGCGTTGTTTCGAGACGGCGGTAACACAACCTACGATAGCGGACTTGGCACGAGCGCGGCTGGCGATGATATCTCGGCAGGGACCGTTACCTCTGCCGTTACGACAGGCCGCTATTCCTTTTCGGTAAGTACTGCCGGAACTTATTTCATTGTCCAATCCAGTGTTGCAACGGGTTTGCTCCAAAGATCTACACAACGCGTGCAAACCCTTATTGTTACCTCAGCCGACATCGCTGGTATTGCGCTGACTTCAATCGATACGTTTGATACGACTGCACAGGCAGTAAGCGCAGCATTCGCAGGAACCAATCC
>JAYVPE010000613.1:0-3555 GCA_043757575.1 Pirellula sp. | reverse complement strand
TATGAAAAGCAGTCTGTATTCAAACTGTTGTTTGCAATGTCCACCGCAGCAATACTTTACAATAAAAACTTGATTACCCATGAATAATCCGGGCTAGCTAGTTTTCTGGTTGCGACACGAGAACGATCTGTTTGCCAATGTTTTGACCATGGAGCATTCCCAAAAAAGCATTGGGAGCATTCTCTAATCCATTGACGGTACTTTCGCGATGTTGCAGCTTGCCCGTCCGAAACCATTGGGCCAGTTGCGTGAATCCTTCCCCGAAACGTGGAGCATAGTCCAAGACGAGAAAACCTTGGACCTTGGCTCGTTTCTCGATCAGTTTCCACAGCAGCCGCGGGCCGAGCTCGGGTTCGGTTAGATTGTACTGGGAGATTTGACCACATACGCAAATGCGGGCTTGAACATTGAGATGGTGAAAAGCCGCATCGGTGAGTTCGCCACCGACGTTATCGAAATAGACATCGATGCCTTGCGGGCAGAGTTCTTTCAGCGTAGCAGAATAGTTTGTATCCGTGCGATAATTAAACGCGGCATCGAAGCCCAGCTCGTCGGTAAGAATTCGAACCTTTTCGTCCGTGCCAGCTGCTCCTATCACACGACAACCTTGAAATTTCGCGATCTGGCCGGCGATCGAACCTACGGCCCCTGCTGCGCCCGAGATTAGCACTGTTTCTCCGGCCTTGGGCTGGCCTATATCCAAGAGACCAAAATACGCGGTCAATCCAGGCATTCCGAGGACACCGAGGTAAGCCGAGAGGGGGGCAAGTTCAGGGCTAACGCGATGAAGGTCAGAGCCGTCACTCAAGATAAAGTCTTGCCATCCGAACATCCCTTGGACATATGCACCTTTTGGAAACTTAGCGAGGTTCGAGTGCACGACCTGCCCCACGGCGCCGCCGGTCATCACCGCGCCCAATTCTACGGGATCCGCATACGAAGCGCGGTCGTTCATGCGTCCTCGCATGTACGGATCAACCGAGAGAAAAAGCGTTCGGATCAACACTTGGCCAGGTCCTAGAACGGGTACCTGTGATTCGATAAGAGTGAAATCCGATTCCTTGGGCCAACCAATGGGTCGATTGGCAAGGGTGATTTGACGGTTTGTTTCATGCATTATTCAGTTGATCCAGCAGAAGAAAAACAGGAGTCGCCACTTTGGAAAACAAAAATGATTTAACGCCGTATGATTTTGTCTCAGCCTAGTTTCCGGCGCAGGCGCGGCCACGTACGATAAGATAATCAATCGATCGAAGAAAAAATGTTCCGCGAAAAAAAAGGATCGCATTTGACTTCTTTATCTTTTTGCCGCACCCTATACACGAAGAACCGAAAGCAATGCATTCCATCTTAGCGTTAATGTTGCACGTATGGTCTCGCCTAGCTCGAAACGCGATAGCTAGGACGTGGTTCGCATGGCCGTGGTTCGCTGGGCTGTTGCCGGCACCCATCTCAGTAGCCGACGAACCCACGATGAGCGATGTCTTATACGACTCGGTTGGTGACATTGCACTAAGCCTTGATTTTTACGAGCCTACACAGCATCCACAGGAACGACCGCTGATTGTCTGGGTTCACGGTGGCGGGTGGCGATCGGGATCCAAAACGGACGTTCCAATCATCAAACTCCGCAAGCAAGGGTTTGCTATTGCGAGTGTCGACTATCGACTTTCACCTGTCGCAAAGTTTCCTGCGCAGGTGCACGATATCAAATCAGCGATCCGATTCTTGCGAGCCCATGCGGACCGTTTTGGTTTCGATGCAAACCGCTTCGTCCTCGCGGGCTCGTCGGCCGGAGGACATCTTGCCGTATTGGCTGCTGTTTCAGACGGCGTGCCTGAGCTTAGCGGCAGCCTTGCGGTTCCAGAAAATATCTCTTCGAGTGTGCGTGCAGTTGTTTCGTTTTATGGTGCTGGCAATCTCCAAACCATCCTTTCGCAATCGACGCCCTTCGGGCTCGAGGTGCGAGTTCCAGCGCTCCAGTTGTTACTCGGCGGACAGCCTGAACAACAGCCGACCCTTGCGCGTCTGGCAAGTCCTGTGGAGCACATCGATTCGCGTGATCCGCCGTTATGGTTGTTTCATGGCGATCAAGATCCGCAGATGCCGATCAATCAATCGCATGAACTGGTGGGCGCATACAAGAAGGTAGGCGTGCCAGTGCATTTTGAAGTTGTTTACGGGGGGAAGCATGGCGGATCCGGATTCTTTACCGATGAGCAATTGCGTCGCCTCGGCGACCAGTTGTTTCGCACATTGCAACAGTGAATCGATAGGGTAAAGGCAATGATCATCCAAAAAAACAGAAGGAAAAGCTATGCGACCGCGTTGCAAAAAATAAGGTGGTCGGAGCGTTCGTTTGTGGTACGACGGGCAAGGGCATGTCGCTAACGATTACTCATCGCTGCACCTTTTACCCGTATGCATCCCGATCGCTCAGTGAATCCGAACGCGTTCGAGAAGTTGCCTAGACTAGACGCCGCACATCAATTCTAACTGTATGCTGATTGTTTAGAGAACCAATTAACTTCGATAGGCAGTTTGCACAGGGTAAGTTCGCTATCCTGCCTAAACATATAAATTAAACTTGCTCATGCTCGCCCGCGTCGTGAGCGAAATGCACCCGCTGGATAGTTAAGAAATAGTTGATTCGGACTCGGAACCTTAATTCGGTAGAAAGCAAGTTCACATGCAGACAGTTACACTTAAGAAACCGGATGACTGGCACGTGCATGTGCGCGACGGATCGCTGATGCGAGTCGTTGTGCCGGATAGCGCGCGGCGCTTCGCCCGCGCAATCATTATGCCGAATCTCAACCCACCGGTGACTACCGGTGATCTGGCGATGCAGTACCGCGAGCGGATTCTCTCTGCAGTACCCACTGGTTTGAGCTTCGATCCGCTCATGACACTTTATCTGACCGAAGAAACGCAGCCGGAAGATATCGCCAAGGCGAAAACAAGCGGTGTTGTGTTTGGAGTCAAATGGTATCCCGCTGGCGCCACGACGCACTCACAACACGGCGTTCGAACGATCTCGCGGTGCTTTCCCACGATTAACGCAATGCAGGAACAAGGTATGCCATTACTGGTGCATGCCGAGACCACCGATCCGACGGTGGATACATTCGATCGCGAAGCGGTGTTCATCGACCGAATATTGGCACCGGTCATCCACCGCTTTCCTAACTTGCGCGTGGTGATCGAGCACGTGACCACACGGAACGGCGTGCAGTTCATTCGTGACGCATCGCAAATGGTGGCGGGGACAATCACGCCACACCACATGCTTCTCAACCGCACGGCGATGTTCGAGGGTGGCCTGCGTCCACATTACTATTGCTTGCCGGTTTTAAAGCGTGAGGAACATCGCATCGCTCTAGTCGAAGCGGCAACGAGTGGACATCCGAGATTCTTTCTAGGCACTGACAGTGCGCCTCACTCCCGCGTAGCCAAGGAGTCAGACTGCGGTTGCGCCGGCATTTACACGGCACACGCAGCGATCGAACTTTACGCGGAAGTATTTGAACGCGAGGGCGCTCTTTCCAAACTGGA
>JAYVPE010000612.1:0-3556 GCA_043757575.1 Pirellula sp. | reverse complement strand
CTTCTTCAAACGTTTGGTCGGAAACCGCTCGGAATACTCCAATCGGTTCTGGGAAATCAGGACGGCGAAGTCGCGAAAGCATGTACACCAATGCCGAGTTGGCTTTCTCGTCATGGAACAGCAGGTCGTCCTCTTTGACTTTGCCTTGACTCAAGTCAACGATTTCCAAGTTCAATCCGCTGAGCCGAATGCCTTTGTCTTTGTCCTTGCCGTAGATCATCGGCTTGCCATGTTGGAGCTCGATCGTGGCATCGTCACGGGTTGCTTTGTCTTGCGCATACGCAAATGCTCCATCGTTGAACACGTTGCAGTTTTGATAAACTTCGACAAAAGAAGTGCCTTTGTGAGCAGCAGCTCGTTTGAGTGTGTAGGCCAAGTGTTTAATGTTGCTGTCGACAGAACGAGCGATAAACGTCGCTTCGGCCCCAACTGCAAGGCTGATCGGATTGAGCGGGTGGTCGACGACCCCCATCGGCGTACTCTTGGTGACTTGCCCCTCAACACTGGTCGGCGAATACTGCCCTTTGGTCAAACCGTAGATGCGGTTGTTGAACAAAATGATGTTCAGATCCACGTTGCGTCGAAGCAAGTGAATAAAATGATTGCCACCTATGCTCAACGCATCGCCGTCGCCGGTGATAACCCAAACGCTCAGATCTGGCCGCGTCAGCTTGAGGCCAGTTGCAAAGGTAGGTGCACGTCCGTGAATGGAGTGAATACCGTACGTGTTGACGTAATAGGGAAATCGGCTACTGCAACCGATGCCTGATATGAATACTGTCTTCTCGGGTGGTACACCGATCTCGGGAAGTACCTTTTTCATTTGGGCTAGGATCGAATAGTCGCCGCAGCCCGGGCACCATCGAATGTCCTGATCGCTAGTAAAGTCTTCTGCTTTGAGAACGGGAAGTGCAGTGCTCATTTGGATTTCAAGGGTTTGTAAGAACGGGGTGGTAGGTTTGTGTTAGGGAATCCCACTGGGAAAGATTTTGGAATCGAACAATAACTGCTTAGCTAGCTTTCGAATGCGAGGCATTGCGTGCGCCAGCCTTAGTCATTTCGCAGATCTTTTCATGCAATTCGGAGACCGTAAACGGCTTTCCCTTGACTTTATTAAAACCGATTGCATCGACCAAATACCGGCTTCGGATCAGCGTTCGAAGCTGTCCCATATTCAGTTCTGGAATCAGTACCTGCTTGTAGCGAGAGATGATTTCGCCAAGGTTACTTGGAAATGGATTCAGGTAGCGAATATGCGCCAAAGCGACACTGCAACCGTCGGCCTGTGCGTCTTGGACTGCGGTCAGGCATGCCCCATAGGTACCACCCCATGACAACACTAGTAATTCGCCACTCTGTGGGCCGACTACTTGTTGTGGAGGCAGCAGTTTTGCAGCGTTGGCAACTTTTTGTGCTCGGATATTTACCATCTTTTGGTGGTTTTCTGGATCGTAGCTTATATTGCCGGTGCCATCCTCTTTTTCGATTCCGCCAACGCGATGCATTAGTCCCTCGGTCCCTGGTATCGCCCATGGCCGCGCCAACAATTCATTACGCTTGTACGGCATGAATGCCCCGTCTGGATTGTTGCTTTCCGTCGGATGCGTCACCGTGATAGGAGTCATTTTGGCGACGTCAGGAACAGCCCACGGTTCAGAGCCGTTCGCAATGTAGCCGTCAGATAGTACGATTACTGGAAGCATTAATTGAGTTGCTAACATCCAAGCCTCTTGAACAATCTCGTAGCAATCGCCAGGGCTTTGGGCTGCCAGGACGGGCAACGGAGACTCACCGTTTCGGCCGAACATAACCTGCATCAAATCCGACTGCTCGGTTTTGGTAGGCAGTCCAGTGCTTGGGCCACCGCGTTGAACGTCGATAACGAGCAATGGCAGTTCGAGCATGAGAGCAAGGCCCATTCCCTCGGTTTTAAGGGCTATCCCTGGACCACTGGAGGACGTGACAGCCATTTGACCACCGTACGAAGCCCCGATCGCAGCGCATACCGCCGCGATTTCATCCTCAGCTTGAAAAGTACAAACTCCGAAGTTCTTGTACTTGCACAACTCGTGAAGGATATCGCTAGCTGGTGTGATCGGGTACGAAGCGTAAAATATTTCTTTTCCACTTCGATGGGCTGCAGCCATCAATCCATAAGCCATCGCTTGATTGCCAATGATGTTGCGATAGGTTCCAGGAACCAATTTGGCGGGTTCGATATTGTAGCTGTGGCCGAGCGCCTCGATCGTTTCACCAAATGCCCAGCCAGCCCGCAATGCTTTTTCATTGGCTTTCGCAATGGAGGAAGTACCGTCGCCAAACTTGCCGTTGATATAGCGAAGCGTTGCGTCCATGTTGCGACCGTACAACCAATAAACTAGCCCCATCGCAAAGAAATTCTTGCATCGGTCCGCTTCCTTGACGCTCAGCCCAAGCTCGGCAACGGCTTGTTTAGTCAAACGCGTGATCGGAACCTTGATCAACCGATAGTTTTCCATTGCTGGCTCTTCCAGCGGATTCACTTTGAGCTTGGCCAGTTTGAGATCTTTATCCTCGAAACTGTCTTCGTTAACGATCAACAGTCCTCCTTTGGGAAGATCGGCGATATTGGTAACCAAAGCCGCAGGATTCATTGCGACCAAAGCGTCGAGCGTATCACCAGGCGTATGCACCTCATGCGAAGCAAATTGCACTTGGAAACCGGAAACGCCAGCTCGTGTCCCACGTGGAGCACGAATTTCGGCAGGGAAATCTGGGAAGGTAGCAATGTCGTTGCCCGCCAACGCAGAAGTGTTCGTCAATTGGGTGCCGAGCAACTGCATGCCATCACCCGAGTCGCCACACAAGCGAACGGTGATCCCGCTGACGGTTTTGACGGCTTTACTATTCGAAGTCGAGGGGGCTTCGGTTGACATCAGATTGTTGGCTCGCGCAAGGGATTTTCAAGTTTTCTGTCAATTGCCAGAACTGGGAGGCAAAAAAACAGCCAACGATCACGCCGTTCGCTTTCGTAAGCAGAAATACCGGAGGTCGTTGTGAATCTGTAACGATGGTATCGAATATTCGGACCCGACTCAACCATCTATTCTTGCAAAACCTTTGCGGATTGAGTACCTCAAAACGATCGAAACCATCCAGTTTCACTAGATTTTCTTCCAAAATTATCCGTTTAAAGGCGAATCAACTACCTTAATCGTCTAGCAAGGAGTGGTTTTTGGCGATTAGGCATAGTTGATTTTCTTCTCTGCTGGCGTTACCGATCGCGAGTCAAAAAGCACCTACGTTGCGATTTCGTGAGTTGGTACGCGACAGCGGATTAAAACTCCTGCAACAGCCGAGGGCATGATGGAATTCTCGGCGATGTTACAATGCCGCCCCTATGAACTTCGATAACCATTTGCATGTAGACCGCGATTCGCTCGCATCTGAATATCTCGATCGGCTTCTCTATCCGCCCTACCCCGTTCAAGAAGAGGCGTTGCTCACTTGGTTCACTTGCGACCAAGGACTGCTTGTTTGCGCGCCAACAGGTACTGGGAAAACACTGATCGCGGAG
>JAYVPE010000611.1:0-3561 GCA_043757575.1 Pirellula sp. | reverse complement strand
AAGCGCAGTGCAGTAAGTACGGATTTTGAGAAAGGTAGCTGCCACCGCCAACAATGTTTCGCAGATAGCTCTTTTTGTCGGTTCGAAAGAGTATCCGTGCTCCAATACAGTCGCGATTCGATTTACTACCCACGAGCGCTAGGCAACACCATTTCCCTTTCGTCAGCGTTCGGTTTTCGAGAATGGCTGCGGGCTGATTGACGTTCGACAGTACCAGATCCATATCACCATCCCGATCGAAATCAAACCCAGCGACGCCGCGACCTCTCCATTTATTACTAAAATAGCTCGATCGTTCAAACTTTTGTCGGATCAGTTTCCCCCGCCCACTGTTTCGTAAAAACAAAGGGAATTGCTCAACGGTGTTTCCTGGAGGGAATCGAAGGACGTGACCATTCGCAACGACAATATCCTCGTCCCCATCCCTATCGAAATCAGCAGCAACCGTTCCGAATGCGACAAACAAAGTACCCAGTGCAGATATCCCAGTCGACGCCGTTACATGTCGAAAATGCGAATTGCCGTCGTTTTTGTAGAGTGCAAACGTCTCGTTTTCATAATTACATACCCAAATGTCTGGTCGAAGATCTCCATCAAAATCCAGCACCGTAACACCCATGCTTCCGTTGGATGTACCCCGCTCGTCTAGAGCCGTACCACTTGCGATTCCCATCTCTACAAACCTACCGTTTCCTTGATTAACGTAAAGGAAGTTATTGACAGCATCGTTTGCAACGTAGATATCAATCTTAGAATCTTGGTTGAAATCGGCACAGACTACGCCAAGTCCTTTTCCTTCAGGAACGAGTCCCACCTCTGATGTGACCGGTCGAAATGAACCGTTACCATTGCTCATGAAAATAACATCCTGCAGTCCCTTGAATGCACCAGGTGGACAGATATCCCTAGTGCCCGCGGAAGAATTGCATTCTGGATTTTTTTCCCACGACCAATTAACGTAGTGGGCAACATACAGATCGAGAAATCCGTCATTGTCGAAATCTCCAAATGCGGCGCTGGTACTCCAGCTAGCATCAACTAGGCCAGAGGAAGTTGTCAATTCTAGAAATGTTCCGTCTCCTTGATTTGCGAATAACTGCAACCCACCGTAGCCCGTAACGAGCAGATCGGGAAATCCATCATTGTTGATATCGCCTACCGACGCTCCTTGAGAATAAAATTTTGCAGAATCAGAACCGGACGGACGCGACACGTTTTCAAAGTCATTGCCAACTCTGCTTCGCCACAAAGTTCCTGGAAGAGGAGTCAGAGTCTTTGACGCAGTGATCTGACCTCCACCAGGCAGGAAAAGATCCGGCCAACCATCCCGATCGAAATCCAGGACGGCCAAACCGCCTCCCATGGCTTCGAGATAGGTGAACTCTTCCTGATCCTCGCCATTGCGATAGATGTGCTCCAGATGCATTGCGCTGGTAACGTCAGCGAAAATGACTTCCGTCTCAATGTCTTTAACAAAACTTTTGGCGGAGTCGAAGGAATCCGATGGCGACGGCTGTTTTGAAGAGTAATTGCAACCTGAAGCACTCAGCACCCAGGATAAAATACAGAAGTAGGTTACGAACATGAATGGGATTCGCACGGTCGCGGGATACCTATTTTTTTGCGACAAAGGAACGGTGATAAGCAGCTCGTTTTTCATCCTCGGGCGTCCCATCTCTTTTGCTTTCATAAAAATCGGCAATCGTCTCGTGCGCTTCAGAATTCGTGGGATCATATGAAAATACGCTTTGAATCCAAAAAAGACCAGTCCGTTCTGATTCGTGTTTAAGAACGATCTTTCCGATCTTGATGCGAGACTTCGTGTCTTGAGGATACTCGCGAAGCACTTCTTGTAACACGGTCACTTCGTCGAGGGAGGCTCGTGCTGCTCGGGTTATTTCAAAATTCTTTTCCGCTTCATTTTGCTCACCCAGCCCCCTAAGAGCAACTGCATAAGAATACCGAGCGATGGAATCAAGCGGATGCATTTTCAATGCAATCTCAAGGTGCGTTCGGGCTTCGGTGAAATCACCGATCTCCGTCTCGATGATTCCAAGTTCTGACGCCGCAACAAATCTCTCTGGAATTTCATCCATGGAGCGGGATGACTGTTGCAGATCCTCGTAACTTGATTTCAGAACCACTTGGAGCAGAGAACGGGCTTTCTCGATTTCTCCGAGGGTTTTGTAACAACGCGCCATGCCTGTTTTCGCAGCTAAAGCAGAAACCCCCGAATTACACGCTTGAAAAAACTTTAAGGCCTCTTCTGGACGCCGTTGATCAAGCAATACTCGTGCGAGGTTGTAGGTCGCCTTGTGAAACTTTGAGTCCTTCCCAATTGCTTTTTTGTACTGTACCTCCGCCTCTGAAGCTTGGTAACGGTGTTCATTGATTCTTGCGATTCGATAGTTTGCAACTGGCTCCCAAGGTGCGTTCTCCTCCCATACGTGGAGAATTTCCAGTGCTTGCTCAAATCGCGACACCGCAGTTAAGCCATTAGCATACGAATCAATGATTTCGCCAAATTCCGCGTTTGGTTCTTGAAGCCATTCATTCAACCGATCTTCAACATCCTGGGTTAGTCGTCCCAGGCTAGCCGATGCGAGAGCCTGTTCCCGTTCAAGTCTAATCGGATCAAACTTTTTCATATGTGCCGCTTTTAGATGGACGGACATCTTTTCAAGATTTCCGCGTTGCCGCTCCGTCCTCGCTCGTAGAAAATCGGAATAGGCATTGGACGAAGAAATTGACCGTGACACATCCAACCACCATTCGGCGGAATCAAGTCTCTTTGAGGCAATAGCATTCCGAGCCATCGAGTTGGCAAATCCGACGACTCCTCCTGTCCATACAAATACTATCAACAAACACACAAGCGAAGCGAATAAGATCTTGTGACGCCAGGAACTTTTTCGCTGGCAAGTTTCCTGACCTTGCGATTTTTCATTCGTTTCCACCTTAAATTGATCTCGCCGCTTCCAATTCGCCATTCTGATTCGTCGGGCCATTGCATTATCCATCGGATCTTAAAGATTTAAGGAGTGGCCATTGCATGGCACCCCATGCAGCGAGAGTGCTGCAAAAAAAACCTGACAAAATCACCACAGCCATCATCAGACTCGGCCAGGCCAGTCCGCTAAATGGCTGGCCACCGACTAGCGATGGCAGGGTTGCCAATGCGGCCGAACCAACACCAATCCCGATCCCACGCATTAGTTGCCAGCCATTTTCCAATGTCAAAAGCCAAACAAGTCGCGATTGGGTGAACCCAATTGCTCGCATCGCCGCAAGCTCTTTGCGGCGTTCCATTGCACTCCGTAGCTGCGAGACCCCAAGTCCGATGGTACCCAACAATAAACCCAATGCCCCTAAAACTTGAAACGCCCCCAAATAAGTGTTTTGCACTGCTAACAATTGCCGGAGCACGGAATCGCTCGACGCGAGACTCAATCCCGAATCGGACCATCCATCCTCTAATACCGTCCTAACTTGCTCAACGATCTCTAGTTTCTGCAAAGACGCTTGGCCTTCGATGGATTTTACCAAAAACATTCGATAACC
>JAYVPE010000610.1:0-13379 GCA_043757575.1 Pirellula sp. | reverse complement strand
GCTCAAGTAGATGCATTTGAGGATGAAAAAGTTATACCGGTGCGATCGGATCTTGCCCTACTTAAAGAGCAAATGTTTGGCGATTCGCATCCGTCGGTTGTTAGTAAAAGCAACCAGTTGGCCAAGCTTGAGGAAGAATTGCTTCGGAGAAAATCGAGACTGAAGCAAGCAGAAGAGGATTTGGCTACGGAATTCGGAAACTCAAGGTTGGATGCCCCGGCTCTTGAAAACCGTCTGGCGGTTGAAGTAGGAGGACTTCAAGAGACGCTCGCGAAACTCGCCATTGAAAAGGCTAGATTCAAACAGGAAGCACTTGAACTGAAATCAAAGATGCAGGAAAACCAGGTTTTGATCGGTGAGTACCTACTCACTCTTGATGAAATAGAGGCCACGACTGTTGTCGCTGAACAAATTAGTGAGAACCTTCGGAAAGTGAACCTGGGTTCGGAATATGGACAAAAAACGGTAACGCGCCTTGAGTTGCCAACGATAGGCAGTTTTGACGGTCCGTATTGGTCCCGTTACTTAGGTATTGGAGCACTTCTCGGTTTTGTCGCTTTCAGCGGCCTGGCATACCTTCTTGAAATGGCCGACCGCTCCTACCGAAATCCAGATGAGATCGCAGGAGATCTTGGAATGCCGATCATTGGTCACCTGCCTTTAGTATCCCTTTCGCGCGCCGATCGAATCGATGAAAAGGTGGATAGCTCGATCGTTACGCTCCATAAGAATCGTTCGTCCCTCGCCGAAGCGTTCCGAGGAATTCGAACGGCTGTTTTCTTTGGTTGCCAACAGGGGAATATCAAAGTCATTCAGGTCACTAGTCCTGTTCCCGGTGACGGAAAATCGACTGTCGCCTCCAACATTGCGGTTTCCATTGCTCAATCGGGGCGACGCGTTTGCATCATCGATTGCGATTTCCGTCGTCCTCGCATCGCTAAAATTTTCGGCATGAAAGAGGACGTAGGTTTGGTCCAAGTCATCGGTGGCAAAGTTGAATTGAAGGATGCGATACAGGAGACGTCCATTGAGAACTTGTCTGCGGTGACTTGCGGTCGGCGTCCGGGGAACCCTTCGGAATTGCTATCCAGTGAACAGTTCGCTGATACGCTAGCTTCGCTCAGAGAGCAATTTGATTTCGTCATCGTAGATTCACCCCCGATATTGGTGGTTAGCGATCCAGCTAATGTCGCAAGTTTGGTTGACGCAGTCCTCTTAACCGTACGTTTGCGACGCAACCTAAAACCTATTGCGACGCGCGCCGCACAGATGTTGCATTCTATAAACGCCAATATGCTTGGTGTTGTTGTCAATGGAATCGGAGTAGGTGGCAACGGATACGGATATGGTGGATATCGTTACGACAACTACAGTGGCGGCAGCTCCGGTGGATACGGCAAGAGCGGTTACGGTGGATATGGTTACGGCTCAACCTATCAGTACGGGGGCTACTACGGTGGGACCATGGTTGGTCGCGACTATTACGATGACCAAGTGCCAAAACCCGTTGCCAAGAAAAGCAAAGTCAATTCTTAGTTCGTTCTAGAATGAACTGTCGTGACTAAAGTTTGCGTTATCAATGTTGTGGGACTCACGCCGGAACTGTTACAGTACGCGCCTAACATCAGACAAATTGGCTCCGCTAGTCCTTGGACGGCACCTTACCCGGCCGTGACCTGCACCGCGCAAGCGACCATGCTGACGGGTCTTGCTCCAAGAGAGCATGGAATTGTTGGCAACGGTTGGTATTTTCGCGACACCGCCGAAATTCGATTCTGGCAACAGTCCAACAGCCTTATTCAACACAACGGGCTTGTTTACGATGGTGTCGAGACCGCCAAACTCTTTTGGTGGTTCAATCAACATGCCCCCGTGCGTTGGAGCGTCACTCCAAAACCCTATTACGGTTGTGACGGTTCTAAAGTCTTTGATGTTCTCGATAAAACCGAGTGCAATTTAACCGATCACCTTGGACCATTTCCATTCTTCTCCTTTTGGGGACCCAACGCAGGCTTACCAGCGTCGGAATGGATCGCAAAGGCGACAGCCTTGGTTCTACGAAAAAACGCACCTGAACTCACACTGACTTACCTTCCTCATCTCGACTACGATTTTCAACGTCATGCTGCACCTGACCACGAACGCGTCGCGGAAGTAGATCGTTGCGCAGCATTCGTTATGAATGCGGCGCATTCGATTGGAGCGATACCGATTGTCGTTTCCGAGTATGGCTTAGTACCTGTCCACAAGTCCGTTTCAATCAATCGAGCGCTGCGGCAGGCGGGCTGGCTGGCCGTGCGCAACGGTCCATTCGGCGAAATCCTATTGCCTGGTGATTCCAAAGTCTTTGCTGTCGTCGATCATCAAGTCGCGCATCTATACGTCCGAGATCCTCGCATGTTGGAAGATGTGCGAAGTCTAGTACAGTCTTTAGACGGAGTTGCTTCCGTAATGCATCCCAGTCAGTTTGAACTCGATCATCCTCGAAGTGGTGAATGGATTGTACTCGCAGATGAGGACGCTTGGTTTAACTACTACTATTGGCTCGACGATGCCTTGGCTCCTGACTTTGCTCGCACTGTCGATATCCATCGAAAACCTGGTTACGATCCGGTTGAGCTTTTCATGACTTCCAAGATTCGAGCAATGGCTCGACTCGCTCAGAAGAAGCTAGGCTTCAGATACAAAATGGACGTGATTCCATTGGATGCGAGCTTAGTTCGGGGAAGTCATGGGTTGAGACCCGCTGCTCAAAAAGGCCCGTTGATTATTGGTCCTGGGGCACCCGCCGACATGCTCCTATTCAAAGACTACATACAAAGTCTTCTCGGGCGATAGACGCTGCGGAGGCATGGTGATCGAATGTGGGGACGGTGCAACTAGTCCGGCTACGGTGCAACTAGTCCGGCTGAGGACAGCCGGACCTTATGAACACCGCCTGGCCTACGCGAACAATTCTGCTATGGGTTGACCACGATCGGTAATCGGTACTGGACGGTCGCCGTCGTAGAGTTCCTCATTCGGGTCAATTCCCAATGCATGATGGATCGTAGCATGAAAATCCGGAATCGAGACCGGACGCGATTCGATCTTGCGACCTAACTCGTCGGTCACCCCAATCGCTTGCCCAAGCTTCAAACCACCGCCAGCTAACAGACCACTGAATGCAGCCCCTTGATGACCACGCCCGCCACGGCCATCAAACTCGGGCGGTCGGCCAAACTCCGTTGCGACCACTACCAAGGTTCGATCAAGCCGCCTTCTGGCTTCGAGATCGCGCAACAAAGCTGCGATCGCTTGATCCAGTTGATCGATCAGCACATGCTGCTGAAGCTGGCCTTCGTTGTGAGTATCCCACCCGGTTCCGTTAATGAAATTCAAATTGAAGGAGACTTCTACGAATCGAACTCCCGATTCGACTAACCGTCTAGCAAGTAAGCATCGTTGACCAAACTCGCTACCGTATTCTTGCCGCAAAGCGTCCGGTTCCGACTTAAGATTGAACACGCTCATGAAATTCGGACCCGTTAGCTTCGATCCTGCATCCGAGGCTGCAACGTAGTCTTGAATGCGTTCGTCATCCGTATGATTTTCAGCGTATTCTTTACGAAGCTTTCCCACCAACGCGTTGCGTCGATCGTATCGATCGCTGGACAATCCGGTTGGGCGACGCAAACCTGCTGGGCCTAGCTCGGTATCCGTCAAGTAGACATAACTATGCTTGGCCCCTAAAAAGCCTGGCCCACGCGAAGCGCTAGGATAGCCCGCCACCACATAGGCGGGCACTCCATCCCCGTTTGCTCCTAACTCATGCGAGACGATTGAACCGATAGATGGATATACGGTCGAGTCGGCAGGTGGTCGCCCGGTATGAACTCGATTGGTGGCCGCCGCATGTTCATCGACTACGTTGTGATTGAGTGTTCGAACCACTGCACATCGATCAAGCAATTTGGCAGTTCGGGAAAGATGTTCGCAAAGTTGCACTCCGTGAATGGCCGTGTCCACCGCAGCATAATAGGATCCCGGATCCTGACGACCACGGCTAACTCGCTTCGGATCAAACGTATCGACATGACATGCGCCGCCGCCTAGCCACAAAAAGATACAACTATCTGCCGACGCAGCACGTGGCTTATTCTCAAAGGGACTTACCCCCAAAGCAGGCCGGCCGGAGTTCGTTTCAATGCAGCCCAAAGCCGCCGCACTGCCCATCCACTTTAGGTATTCTCGTCGTTTCATATAATATCTTTGCAAATGTGGCCGATCGCTCCGCGATCGTTGGTTTTTTTGTAGCGCAGGCTGGCCAGCCTGCCGGACTATTAAAAAGATAGGTTAGCAACCTATCCTATTACCGATCGTTCCGCGATTACCCATCAGAGATAGCAGTCGCGGAACGATCGTCGATTAGGGTACAAACATGAATTCAGGACTGTTGATCAGCGCCCACGAAGCGTCTTCCATCCGCTCACGCCAATCCGTCTCCAACCATTGAGTTGGAGGGTCACCTCGAAGAACCTCTTGTTCGAGTAATAACTTGATTCGAGTCGCTTCAGGCACCAAGTGATTGGCCCATGAAACTGCATTGCGTTTGTAGGATTCCATAGCTTTGGAGCGAACCAGCCTGTTCAACTTTCGAGACTCGAAACCCGGCTGTAAAAGAGCTTCATAATCCGCTCGTTCTGCGGCATTTGGCAAACGGCCAAGTATGGAATGAAACATGTAATCCACCAACTCCGACACGGACGGTGCACTCCAAGCCATTTCGGTGAATCGACTGTCATCGGACAACCGCGCTAATTTGGTCGCCGACAGTCCATTGCCGAGAATCAGCGACTGGAGTGGACTGGCCGACTCATCTCGCAAAGTCAGCGGAGTTGGTCTCGAGTCCCGCCATCCAAGCGACATCATCAAATCGCATACCTGTTGAACTGCAGGTAACATCAGAGCAGGCCGATCGCGGTCCGTTGAGGTCGATGCCAACTGCCACGCCCGAGTTGGAAAACCTAAATGCAAAAACTGTTCGGGTGGACGGCGTCCCTCAGGGTCGAGCGACATAGGCTCGACATCCAAAGGCTTGCCTGCAACAGCGTACAACGAGTCAATCGTTTGCTCCGCCGTCAGCCTTCGTCTGGCCGGACCGTATGCTAGTCGCTTGTCTCTTTTACAGGCGTCCAGCTCCTTCTGAGGCAGTGGGCGCGCCTGATAGATTTGCGAATTGAAAATCAAACGAGCTGCATGTTTCAAATCGTATCCATTTAGTACAAATTCACGTTCGAGCAGATCCAGCAGTTTTGGATTGAGTGTTTCGGCAGCATCCCAATTGTCTATCGGATCGACTATCGCCCAACCCATATAGCGATGCCAAAGGCGATTCATGATGACACGAGGAAAACGATTATTCGAAGGGGAGGTAAGGATCGCCGCGAATCGCTCACGCGAATCCTGCTGGTTCCTAAGTGAGTCTGGAGGCAAATCGATCTTTGGAAAGGATGCGACATGCCAGTCCGGCGCGAGCTTGTCGCCCGTCTTGAGAGAGATGGTAATCAGCGGCTTACGTCCACCAGGATTCAGCGGTACTGTGCTCGAACTTGGTAAAGACAATGTTTCACGTTGAAGCATAGCGGCCAAGGAAAACAGCTCTTCTTGCTTGAACGGACTATTCGGTGAATCGTGGCAGCGGGCACACGACATTTCCATACCAAGGAACGCCTTGGTCAAGATCTGAGCCTTGGCGGCCATCGGAGAATCGTTTTGTGAAGCCATTGCAAATCCACCCGGACCGCCAAAAAACTTGCTCCCCTCCATGAGACAAAGTTCCGTGACAAATCGATCGAACGGCTTATTGTCTAAGAAGGACTCGTGGATCCAAAAACGGAAAGGACCCGTGTTGTTCTGTTCGGGTTTGACGATACCAGGGTTTTCCGCCAGAACATCTTGCCAGTAACCAACCCAATGATCTGCCCACCGATCGTCAGCAAGAAGTTGGTCGATTTTTTTGGCGCGTTTGTCAAGTGAACTATCCGCGACGAACGAAACGATCTCGTCGTGTGGTGGAACAATACCGATCGTATCAAGCGTGATTCGACGCAAAAAAGCATAGTCGTCAATATCCATGATCACATCGGCATCCAGACCTGACGATTCAACGCAAACTTGATCAATCGTTCGTCCGTTTGCAGCATCCCAATTCAAAAACTTTTCTTTCGCAATCTTGTGTCGTTTTTCCCAATACTGCTGTTCGTTCCTGCTAACCTCGACTCGCAGTCGTTGGTTCAAAATTTGCATGCGGCTGGCTTCTTCTACCAAGAATTCCTTCCAACGCGACTCCGTTGGGATCCAGGGCTCGATTGCGTCCGGCGTTAGCACAAGAAAATCGCCATCTTCAGCCGCAATAGCCACGCACAGATAGCCGATCTCGGGACGAATGGCCCGCCCGCCCGCGATGGCATCCAAGCGAAACACGTGCAACCCTTCTTGGAGCTCGACTTCGATAACATCCTCTCGATGCCCTTGTGTAATCGCAACCATATTGGGTCGAGGCGGTTGCGAGAGCACAGGCACCTCTTCATGTCCATCGCCATTGGTCGACAAAAAACCCTGCGATGCAATTTGCTTGCCATCGATCCAAAGTCGAGTCGCGTTCTTCGATCGCAGAAGGATCGAAAACTTGCCCGCAGGAAGGGATCGTTTCAGATACGACTGCGTCAAAATCGGAAGTTGTCGATCTTCGACAACTCCACGCTCGTTGTACTTATTTGGTAGCTGGCTTACGGCCATGAAAGGCAAATCGAATTCGAGCGAAGGTTTTTCGAGCGTAAATCCCCAGGTACGATCCATCAGTCCATCAAAAAGCTTCACTACGACACGATCGTCCGGAAGATCTTCGGCCGCGATCCAAGTGTTTGTTGGTGTGGCATCACTGCGATAACGATTTGCGATTTGCTCGGCGGTCAACGCCTTGCGATAGATGGCAATTTCATCAAGCCAACCTTGGAAAGCCGCCGTATGGTTCGGTTGTCCGGACCCGATCCAAAGTTGATCATTGTCGACGAATGGAGGGTCAATAGTATCGCCCTCCATATCCCATGAACCGTCAACGGCTTGGCCATCGATATACGCTTGCAAGCTTCCTAACGTTCCAAATGAATAGGTAACGGCTATATGGTGCCAACCGCTCTCGACGGGGAAGCCGATACTGCTAGTCCAGCGATGGAACTTCGGTGCAGCATTGGGCTTTTCCTCGATTGCCAACTCGCCGTCAACATTGCGACTTCGAAATAAAAAGTTAACCAAGGCAACTTGGTTTACACCTTGAAGCCGGAGCGCATAATTAAGATTCTCCTTTTCGAAGCCAGCATTGCCTGTACGGCCTTTGCTAATGACCGACACATATTGATTATTTTCGATAGCGCGAGGAAAGACCCATGCCTCCAAAGTGATCGAATCTCCAGTATCGAAATCAAGCGGGCTTTTTTCACTGGGGTCGTTGACTTGCAAGCAATCCTTGCCACCCGGAAAATCACCCGCCATGTTGTTTTGGTCGAACAGCGGGTACGCTTTTGGTCGGGGTCCCTGCTGTGCCATAACAACTTTACCAAACAGTTTTGCGGGTAGCTCGGCCCCCGCTTTTGATGGAATCGACTTAGCTGACTTGGGCACGGAAAGATCCCAGTAACCGACTGGTTTATCGCGAAGCACAATTTCTGAGTAAGTGCCAGGACTCTCCTGCGCAGCGATCCGAAGGCCGTTGGCATGAGCCAGGATAATGAACAAGAGAAAGCAAAGGGAGAATCGCTGTGGCATAGCGGACTCAAGTGGTGGTGGGTAAAGAGGGGGGAGTTTACGCATCTAATTCCCTTTTAGAGGGACAATTGATTATACCCGAACGAGCGTCCGATGCCACCGTGGTCCCGCGACTCCGTTCGCGGGACAGCTACGGCGATGATTTGAGGCTATTTGCTTGGCGCTACCCAAATCGGATCAAAATCCTCATGCGGATCTGCAAGCTCCTGGACAGCCCGGACTAACATTATGAGCGATGGACCGTCCTTGGGGTATCTTTTGGCGAGATCACTAAAGGCTTGAGCTGCTTCACGATGCTCTCCGATTTCATAACTGTGCAAAGCCTTCTCGTAATCTCGCCAAAGTACTTCTTGTGAACCTTCATTGTTCGAACCCAGTTCGTACAGGGTCACACTTCCTTGGATACCGACAACTCTCGCTTGACAAAGTCGTCTCTTAGGAAAGGATGGCGGAAGACGCCGTGCGGTTTCTTCGTTCATCAAGGTTTGTACTCGCCAATGTTTTGTCAGCCCTTGGATTCGACTCCCAAGATTCACCGTGCTTCCCATCGGTCCATATTTAAACTTTTGCTTTGAACCAATATTTCCAACGTGTGCGGCACCTGTGCAGAGCCCAATTCCGAACGCAAAGCCTTCGGGAATGGTTTCTTTCCATTGATCTGACAATTCGACCGACAATGCCATCATATGACTAGCTGCCGATGCAGCGTGGACGGCATGGTTAGGCATCTCATCGGGTGCTCCCCACATGGCGAACATTTCATCACCCACATAATCTACCAAGACTCCGTCGAGGTTTTGCACATGACTAGATAATGCGGTCAGCGTGTTTTGAATCCAAGCCATCGCGTTGGCTGGACCGATTCGTTCGGTGATCCGACTAAATCCTCGAATATCACAAAACAAAACCGTCACCTCGCAATCTTCCCCATCCAATAGTTTTGGGTTTTTGCGAATCGCATCAATGACTTTCGAGGAGAAAAATTGTTGGTAGGTTGTGACCAGAGATTCCCGTTTCGTTTTGGCAATTCCCGTCGCAATTGCGGTAGCAAGAATCTCAATCAAAGTTTCCTCGATGGGAGTGACCTTTTCTCTTCCACTTCCAATTTCCGATGCTCGATCGGCATACAGAATTCCTAATACTTCACCTTCTTCATCGAGTATTGGACAAGCAACTGCGGTAACCATCTTTCTCAGACTGACTTGATTCAAGTCGAGAGCATCGTCAGGAAAAACGACCATCGCTCGGTTTTTTAGAGCTGCCTCGAGCATGGTGTAGGAAGGTGCACGTTGGGATGCTTCTGATTTAGATGCATTGCAGAAAGTTCGATCGGGCGACCGTTCCCATTTGTGTTCTTGCCATAAGATGACCTCAGCTCGATCCACGTCAATAAGACGTGTCACCGCTTCCGCGATCCCTCGATAAAACTCGACCGAAGTTGCTGGCTTTTGAGCCGTTAGTACAACGAAATCAAGAATTTCAAGGAATGCGGAGGCCTCGACTGGAACCAAATGCGAACGGTTGTCTAAAGTGAACGAGAGAATCGATTGTTCTATTTTGTTTTCGCCGATCCCCAAGCTTGCACGCGGCGTGTTGTAATGGAGCGGTTCTACATTCTCATTGGGTATTCTCAACTTGGCGCGAATTCCCGTCACTTCGCCTTCCGCCGGGCGTCGTTCTGACGCTGGAATGATTGATTCAATGATGGCCAAAGTAAAGCCGTCTGGAAGAATCAAGGTCAAAGGGATACCAACTGTTTTCGATTGATTGGCTTCGACTGTGCCAATTCCGGATACAGAAAAAGGTACTGCTTGGTGGATATTGGAAATACGAACTTGGTTGCCCTCCAGCAGTCGCAGTAAAACGAGCGACCTCGGAAAGGTTGGGCGATCGATATCCGCAGCAACGATCTTCTTGCACGATGCGTCGATCACAACCACGCTCGGAGCCGGTGGCTCGGACTTGTCGCGCCGACCAATTTGGAGCTTGTCATCGAGGCGACATGATATGAGTTGACGCCCATCCCGATATAGAATTGCATTCAAAACGGGTTCGAAACTTTTCTGTAAATCTTCCATTTTGATATCTACTTTGGCAAACTACGTTGCGAGGACTTAGCATGAATTCTGGTCAATCAACAAGCTATTGCTCTGTTGTAGGACATGTTATTCGATGAGTAGCACTAGTCGCTAGCTGGGAATTGTCCTTCTCGCAGGCGAAAACTGCATCCTGCGACTTGTTCAACCCGCGCAGCGGCTGGCCAGACCAGATACCAAATTCGTCGTTTAAAAACCGATTGAGCACGCCAGACCATTTTTCAGCACCAGCGTTCGAGGCTTTATGGCCTCAATCGGTTGAGCATTTGATTGAATATGCGAAAATGCAATTCTTCGTTCTTCTGTATGCCGAATATCAGTATTGGCTGAAAGTGAAGCGGAGTTCATACTGACGAGTAAAGTGATCCAGTTACCTTGTTCTTGGAGATTTGTATGAGTGCCGACCGCAGTTTGTTATTGGGAGTCCTTGCCCTTCAGAACAACTTTGTCGATCGACACCAATTGGTTTCGGCGTTTGACCGTTGGGTTAGCAACAAGAAAAAGTCGCTGGCGGACGTGCTTGTCGAGATGAAAGCCATCACTCGGGAGGAAAAAGCGCTCATCGAAGCGTTGGTAGACCGTCATATTTCGAAGAATGGAGGAGATGCACAAGCGAGCTTGGCGGCCATTAGTTCGGCTGGCTCGATCGTATCGGATTTAAAGCCCGTTTTCGACAATGAATTGCAAATGAGCTTAGGGCACTTGGCTCGTTCGCCGCGGACTTCGTCATCGGATGTTTCAGATCCCATGGCAACAATGCTTCCTAGTGTTGGTGTAAGCGGCTCGGGGAGTTCACGATTTCGTGTGCTGCGTCCGCATGCCCGTGGCGGGCTAGGCGAAGTATTTGTTGCGTCGGATGACGAATTGCATCGGACAGTCGCTCTCAAGCAAATTCGAGATCCGCATGCTGATAATCCGGAGAGTCGCGCACGATTTATAGTGGAGGCTGAGATTACTGGTGCGTTGGAGCATCCTGGGATTGTCCCGATCTATGGTTTGGGGAATTATGCAGACGGTCGGCCGTATTATGCGATGCGTTTCATACGCGGTGATAGTTTAAAGGACGCTTTAGAAAACTATCATGCGGCCCGCAAGAAAGGCCGGTCGGACGGCGATACTTTGAAATTGCGAGGACTGATGGGAAGGTTTATCGATGTTTGTGATGCGATTGAGTATGCGCATTGTCGTGGAATTCTGCATCGCGACTTAAAGCCGGGCAACATCATGCTCGGACGATTTGGCGAAACGTTGGTTGTGGACTGGGGACTCGCTCGCACATTGGATTCACCCGATCTTGAATCAACAATCACAGATGAAGGCTTAGTGCAACCAACCATTTGTACCGGTACAGAAAAAACGCTCATGGGTTCAGCCGTGGGCACGCCGCAATATATGAGTCCAGAGCAAGCTGCCGGGCGATTGGATATCCTAGGACCACGCAGCGATGTTTACAGCTTAGGAGCAACCTTGTTTTGCGTACTCACAGGGGAACCACCTGTCGATGGTGAAAGCATCGGTGAAATCCTACAGAAAGTGCAACGGGGGGACATCAAGTCACTGCGAGAACTAAATCCATCGTTGGATAAACGCCTCAGGTCCATTTGTCTCAAGGCATTAGCTGTCGATCCAGTCAATCGTTATGGGCGGGCGGCCGAACTTGCTGCGGATATCCAATGTTGGCTAGCCGATGAGCCGATTACAGCACTGCCGGAAAGTAAGTTGACCAGGATTGGACGATGGACGCGTCGGAATCAAGGTCTGGTGACGTCGATAGCTGCCGCATCTGCCCTGACGATTATCCTGTTGAGTTTTGGTCTTTGGTTGATCTCGGCTGCGCACCAACGGGAAGCTTTGGCTCACCAACAAGCGGAAGGATCGTTTCGAACTGCTAGGAAAACGGTTGACCGGTACTTTACGCTAGTGGCTGAGGATACACTTCTTAATCAACCTGGGTTACAGCCGTTGCGACGAGAGCTTTTAACCGACGCGCTCAGTTACTATCAAGCGTTCCTCGAAGAGCACAGCCATGATCCAAGTTTAAAGGAGGACTTAGCACAGGCCTCTCAGAACTTAGGACGCATTCAAGAAGAGTTGGGTGAATTTGATAAAGCTTTAGCATTCTATGAGAAAGCTGCCGTGGCTCATCGCGATGCGATTGCGTCTACCAAAGATAATATCAAGGCGACAGAGGCATTGAGCGATACGCTGACCGCTGCGGGGCGCGTAGAACAAAAACTTCAGGCGTTTGATAAAAGTGCTGAATTCAATTCCGAGGCCACGCAGATCCGCGAATCATTGGCTCGCACCGACGGGGAAAACGTAGAGTATCAACGAAAACTTGCAAATAGTTATATGAATGCCGGTTTGCTGAACCTAAGACAAGGACAGCTTGACAAGGCCTTGCAATCTATGCAGCGGGCACAAGCCATTCGCACTCCCTGGAAGGACAATGTTACGGCCCGACTACTGCGACGAGATTTTGCCAAAGGGTATTACAATCTTGGCTTGGTAGCCGCAGAACGTCATGATGCCGACGCTGCGAAACAAGCGTTTGAGCAAGCGGCCTCGATCCTCGAAAATTTAGTGACGCAACAACCGCTAGACCTGGAACAGAAGTGGCTGCTGGCGACTTGCTTTCGCTTGATCGGCGATTCCGTCGCAGGTGGCGATGACCCAACACTTTCGCTTCCATCTTATCAGCGTGCCTTGACACTATTCCTATCGCTAGCCAATCGCAATCCAGAGGTGTTCGAATATCAATCAGCACTGGCCGGAATGTACATGAATCTGGCAAACGTCCAGAAGGAAAACGCTCGCAAAGCGGCGTGGGAATCCTTGACCGCTGCGATCGAGTTGCTAGACAAACTCAGTGATTCCCAAACCACTCCAGCTCAACAACGCGATTTAGCCATTGCGCTGCGAACACGGGCCGAAGTGACCGAGTCCGATGATGAGGCTAACGCGCTTCAGGATCTAGAAAAGTCTATTCGGATTCTAGAAGTGCTCATCTCGGCTCATCCTGACCGACCTGAATACGCCCAAGAATTGAAGCATTCTCAAACCTTACGCCACAAACGAAAGGTTAATTACCAAGACCCGTTTCATGGGAGTGAATCACAAATACGATTTGCTGCAATTAAAAGATACTTAGGGCTGGATTATTTTGGTATGAGCAAAGATGAATTGAGAATAGAAGCTGCACTCCATTGTGCTGTGGAGCATTGCTACAACTTAGTCCGCGCACCATTCGATGTTTCATTTCTATATCGGCATGGAGCCGTGGTCGATTTGTACACCGGGAGTTGCCTCTTTGTACCCAGGGCCGGCGCAAACTTTGGGTAATTGGGGATGACTTGGTAGTTTAGAGTTGTGTACACATTGAAATTGATATTTTGCCATTTTGGCGAGTCAATTCAAGGAGCATGCTGTGGTCAAGGAAGTAACTGAAGCTGATATCGTTTCCATCATGGAATTTTT